>JAICHC010000916.1 GCA_025922795.1 Candidatus Binatia bacterium
CATTGATGAGCGGGTATTCCCGTGCCGCGCGCCCCGGCAAAAAGGCGGCGCGAAAGGTCGGGTGGTAGTGCGGGCTGGCCCGCTCGAAGGCGCTCGCGATCTCTCTTTGGAGCGCCTGGAATCCCTCAAATGGCTCCCATGTTGCCATGTAGAGTACCTCGCTTTCTTTTTAATATTACGTTACGGTCTCGGCGGAATTTGTTTCCATGTTTCAGATTGCGAACAGTGGTTTTCAATCGAGCGCTCGGCTTCCTCAGATGGCATGAACTCCTCACGCACCGAAAGCAGACGCGTGGAATTCATTGCGCAACTCCTATGCCAGATCTATGTCTTCGAAATCCTTTTTGGTGCGTTTAATCTCCTGTCCCAGCATCGCGACAAGTTGCCGGAACCGTCAGGCTTGCTTCAAGGCGAATCGCGGCCGATGAGTGACGGAGCAACACGAGGCGGTTTCTTGCTACAGCATAGCGCCGTAGGATTGGATGCAGATTGCTTCGCGCAACCCCAATGTTCAGAGAGAGGGAGAGAGAAGAAAAATCTTCTTCGGTTGCTTTACGGCGGGCGTGCGCCGATGAGAAATCATTGGGGCACGCTGTGTCGTTTGTGGGACGGACGCCTATTAAGTTCATACCAGCATTGAGAAAGCGCTCACGAGATCCCTTTCAACGTCTGTCCTGCGCAAGGTAAACAACAGCCTTTGCCGGGCGCGATGCTGGCATGTCGGTTGCGGTCTTAAATGACACGCGAAAATTGTTTCAAAGGGAGAAAATAGCCATGGAAAAGCTCAAAGGAGTCAGAGTTGCGATCCTGGTGACCGACGGTTTCGAGCAGGTCGAGCTCACCGAGCCGCGCAAGGCGCTCGATGACGCCGGCGCCAATACCAGCATCATCTCACCCAAGCGGGATGTGGTCCGCGGATGGAATTTTACCGACTGGGGCGACAACTTTGCCGTCGATGTGGCGCTCGATCAAGCCCGGCCCGAAGATTTCGATGCACTGCTGCTGCCGGGCGGAGTGACTAATCCCGACAGGCTGCGCATCGAGCCTAAGGCAGTCGAATTCGTGAAGTCGTTTTTCTCCGCTGACAAACCGGTAGCGGCGATCTGCCACGGCCCTTGGACCGTGATCGAGGCCCAAGCCGCCCGTGGCAAACGCATCGCGGCCTGGCCGTCGCTCAAGACCGATCTCAGCAATGCCGGCGCGCAGTGGATCGACGAAGAAGTAGTGGTTGACGGCAAGCTGGTGTCGAGCCGTAAGCCCGACGATATCCCGGCTTTTAACCGTGAGATTATCAATGTGTTCAGCCGCGCGCGCTCTGAGGCAGCGAGATCAGTTGCCTAATCGGCTGGACTTTGTGGTCGCCGACAGCCAATCCGAATGAGCCGCGCCAGCGAGAGTCAACGGCGCGCCCGGGCGGCCCAGACTACATGCAACCGTCACCGCCCCCGATACCGCCAGCCACCGGAAAGCAAGGTCGCAGGAAAATGGAGGCCCCATGGCTGATCCAGCGTTGATTCGTTGTCCGACTTGCGGCGCGACCAATCGCGTTCCCCTGGAGAGGCTTAAACAGGAGCTTCAACCAATCTGCGGGCGCTGCAAGAATCCGCTGCCCATCGACGGGAGGCCCGTCACCGTCACCGATGTGACCTTTGCCGCCGAGGTTGAGCGCTCGCCCGTGCCGGTGCTGCTCGATCTGTGGGCACCCTGGTGCGCTCCCTGCCGCGTGGTCGCGCCGGTGCTCGAAGAGCTGGCACAAGAAATGGCGGGACGGGTGCGTGTGGCGAAACTGAACGTGGATGAGAATCC
>JAICHC010000917.1 GCA_025922795.1 Candidatus Binatia bacterium
AATTCGCCGCAAGCGCATTTGGCGCTACGCTTCGTTGACGAGTTCACGTGAAATCCTTATTAGGAGGCCGTGAACTATGTCCAGGTTCCCTGCCGTCACATTTTATTTTGCCTTCCCGCGATTCTGTGAAACGGGTTTGCGTATTTTGCGGCTCCAGCCCCGGCACTGATCCGGCCTTCGCGCGAGCCGCTGAAGAAGTTGGGACGGCGCTGGCTCGGCGGGGCCTCGGCCTGGTCTACGGCGGAGGCAATGTCGGCCTCATGGGTGTCATCGCTGACGCAGCTCTCGCCAGCGGTGGCGAAGTAATCGGCGTTATTCCTCAAGCCCTTGTCGACCGCGAATTGGCGCACCACGGTGTCAGTGAATTACGCATTGTCCAATCCATGCACGAGCGCAAAGCGTTGATGGCCGATCTCGCCGGCGCCTTCATCGCGTTGCCTGGCGGGTACGGAACGCTGGAAGAATTCTGCGAAATCCTCACCTGGGCCCAGCTTGGCCTCCATCGCAAACCCTTCGGCCTCCTCAACGTTCAGCAATTCTACCGTTCCTTTCTCCAGCACATCGATCATGCCGTCGCGCTCGGCTTCATCCGCTCCGAGCACCGCGCGCTTGTCATCGTTGAGGACAAAATTGATACTCTGATTGAAAAATTCGCCACCTTCCGCCCCCCCGTCGTTCACAAATGGATCGAGCGCGAAGAAACGTAAGGCGCGTGTGAAAGTTTAGGATTGTGACAATGCTAGTGCTGGCGTAAACAGCACACAGTAACAGGAGCACATATGGCCACGATGCACGAAATTGATTACAAGATTTACGGCGATGACATGCAGTTCGTCGAAATCGAACTCGATCCCCAGGAAGCTGCCCTCGCCGAAGCCGGCGGCATGATGTACATGGATGATGGCATCGAGATGGAGACCATCTTCGGCGATGGTTCCCAACAGAACACCGGCTTCCTCGGCGCGCTCATGGGTGCGGGCAAACGCCTGCTCACCGGCGAGTCGCTCTTCATGACCGTTTTTCAAAATCGCGGCGCCGGCAAAAAGAAGGTGGCGTTCGGCGCGCCGTATCCCGGCAAGATCATCCCCATCAAGCTCAGCGAATTCGGCGGCGAACTTATCTGTCAAAAAGATTCCTTCCTGTGCGCGGCCAAAGGCGTGAGCGTCGGCATCGCCTTCAACCGCAAAATCGGAGTGGGCCTTTTCGGCGGCGAGGGTTTCATCATGCAACGCTTGCAGGGCGACGGTTGGACGTTTGTGCATGCGGGCGGGACAATCCACACGCGCGACCTCGGCCCCGGCGAACTCATCCGCATCGACACTGGCTGCGTCGTCGCCTTTCAGCCCACGGTCAACTTCGACATCCAATACGTCGGCAAAATCAAATCGGCGATCTTCGGCGGTGAAGGTCTGTTCTTTGCGACATTGCGCGGTCCCGGCCGCGTTTACCTGCAAAGCCTGCCGCTGAGCCGCCTGGCTGATCGCATCGTCAAAGCCGCGCCGAGCGCAGGCGGTGCGCGCCGCGGCGAAGGCTCCATCCTCGGAGGTCTCGGAAATATCCTCGACGGAGATTGAAATAGTCCGCACCTCGTAGCAGTCGACCTGCGGGCGAAGCCTCGGTAACAAAAGTATTCTCGTGGAGGCTCTAATTTATTGCGGCGATCAAAAATGAAAATTGGAGCCTCCTCACGTCGGCTGCTACATGCCCTCTACCTGCTTTTATTTTGCACAGCCTCGCTGGCCGCGCCAGCCCGCCAAACCGAGAACGTCATCCTCGTGACGTACGATGGCCTCCGATGG
>JAICHC010000918.1 GCA_025922795.1 Candidatus Binatia bacterium
AGACGCTTTGCCTGGGCTTGGAACGAGTCGTCCCTTCGTGTCCAACCAACCCTGTTGTCTAGATACTTATGAACGCCTTAATAATTCACCTGTCTCGTTTCATGGACAGGTTCGCGATACGGACCGCCTCACTTTCGAGATCTTTTTGAGTAGCCTGCAATCAGAATTTTTCGGCAAGCGGCTCGGACGAATTAAACCGCTCAAGTCGCCGGTGACGCAGTGGCCGGAACGCTGGGGGTGCTATAAGCAAACAGCAACTGGCCTTCGTTTTCATCGACTTCGACTTTGCCGCCGTTTTGCAGCTTCCCAAACAAAATCTCGTCGGCAAGAACGCGCTTGATTTCGTTTTGAATCAGCCGCGCCATCGGCCGCGCTCCGAAAGTCGGGTCGTAGCCGCGCTCGGCGAACCAGCGCCGCGCTCGCGGCGTGAGTTGCAGAAAAACCTTTCGGTCATTGAGCTGCTGATCCAGCTCGATGATGAACTTATCGACGACGCGCTCGATATTCTCCAGGGTAAGCGGGTTGAACGTGATCATCGCGTCGAGCCGGTTACGAAATTCCGGGCTGAACATTTTCTCTACCGCTTCCTTACCCTTGCCGGCATTGGTGAGCGCGCCGAAGCCGAGCGGTGCGCCGCTCATCTCGCGCGCCCCGGCATTGGTGGTCATGATCAGGACGATGTTACGAAAGTCAGCCTTCTTGCCGTTGTTGTCGGTCAAGGTCGCGTGGTCCATCACCTGGAGCAATATATTGAACAGGTCAGGATGGGCCTTCTCGATTTCATCGAGCAGCAAGACCGCATAGGGGTTGCGGTTGATCGCATCGGTGAGCAAACCGCCCTGGTCGAAGCCGACATAGCCCGGCGGGGCGCCGATCAGCCGCGACACCGTGTGCTTTTCCATGTATTCGCTCATATCGAAGCGCAGAAACTCGATGCCCATGATCTTGGCCAGCTGTTTGGCCAGCTCGGTCTTGCCGACCCCGGTCGGTCCGGCGAAAAGAAAACAGCCGATCGGCTTTTCCGGATGGCCCAGACCCGAACGTGAGAGCTTGATCGTGCTCGCTAAGGTATCGATGGCCGGATCCTGGCCGAAGACGACGAGCTTTAAATCGCGATCGAGCGTTTGCAGCTGTTCTTTATCCGAGCTCGACACGCTGCGCGGCGGAATCTTGGCGATTTTGGCGACCATTTTCTCGATATCTTTGGGCCCGATCGATTTGCGCCGTTTTTCCTCAGGCTGGATCTTTACCGCCGCGCCGATCTCATCGATCACGTCGATCGCTTTATCGGGCAAACGCCGGTCGTTGATATGCTTGGCCGAGAGCTTGACCGCGGCGCGGATCGCGCCGGAGCTGTAATGCACGCCGTGGTGCTTCTCGTAATGCGGCTTTAAACCTTCGAGGATCTTGACCGCGTCCTCCTGGCTCGGCTCGGATACTTCAATTTTCTGGAAGCGCCGCGCCAGCGCTCGATCTCTTTCAAAATAACTCTTGTAGTCGTGATAAGTGGTCGAGCCGATGCATTTTAGTTCGCCGGAAGCGAGCGCCGGTTTGAGAATATTCGAAGCATCCATCGACCCGCCGCTGGTGGCGCCGGCGCCGACGATCGTGTGAATCTCGTCGATAAAAAGAATCGAGTTGGGATGTTTCTTAAGGCCGCTCAACACTCCTTTTAAACGCGCCTCGAAATCGCCGCGGAATTTGGTGCCGGCCAGAAGCGCGCCCATGTCGAGCGCATAAATGACTGCGTCCTTGAGCGCATCGGGCACGTCGCCATCGTGGATCTTCATCGCCAAA
>JAICHC010000919.1 GCA_025922795.1 Candidatus Binatia bacterium
AAAATGTCCCAGGGCGTGCTGAGTTTGAAGCAGGCTTATCAGACGTTTTCCGGCACCTTGAAAGGTCCGAAGGGTTCCGCTCCCGTTGCCGGAAGGCTACGCGGCGAAAATATTTTTTTCGCCAGCGGCGAAACCCGCTTCACCGGCCGCGTCCACGGCGCCGTCATCGAAGGCATCGCGCGCACGGCGGGAAAAGACAATCATTTTAAAGCGGCACGGGTTGGGAATTGAGATTACTTGACGAGCGGCGCCACGAATGCATAGCGTCTAGTGTGGGTCCGTAGACAGCCTACACTCATAGTGTCATTCCCGCATGTTTCTAGCGGGAATCCAGTCTTCGTATTTCCTCAACTTTATTCGATTTCGCTTGGATGCCCGCGTTCGCGGGCATGACGGCGATCTGTTTCAACATCGATAGATGAGAAGTCAGCTATTGGATTGATAAATAGCAAGGGGATGATTTTTCTTTGCGCGCTATTTGATTCTCAGTAGTCGCTTGGCGTTACCTTCGAGCATCAGCAACTTGTCGGCGTCCGCGATATCGAGCTGCTCGATTTTTTTGGCGGCGTCCCAATCGCCTAAATCGTAAGGGTAATCGGTGCCGACCATGATGTGATCGACGCCGCCAAGACCGATCAGATACTTGATCGTGTCGAGCCGATAGATCATGTCATCGTAATAAATATTTTTGAGGTAGGCGCTGGGCGCCATTTTGGCTTTGGCTGCGCGGGCGCCGGCGCGGACTTCCCAGCCGCGATCGAAGCGGCCGAGATGGTAAGGAAAAAAGCCGCCGCCGTGCAGGATGCAGAGCTTCAGATTGGGAAAACGATCGAATACACCGCTGTAGGTCATGAAGCCGAAGCAGAGCGCGCTATCGGCGGGATTGCCGCATATGAGCTTGAGGCCGTACGGATTCATTTTGTCGGCGCCGGCAACGTCTTCGGGGTGCATGACGACCATGACGTCGAGATCCTGCGCCTTGGCCCAGAACGGATCGAAGTCCTCCGTGCCGTAGTAATTACCATTGACGTTGGTGCCGATGTAGCCGCCGCGGAAGTTTAGATCGCGTACCGCGCGTTCCAAGACTTTGGCGGCGCGCGCGGGATCTTGCAGCGGCACGGATGCCATGCCAACGAAGCGGTCGGGATGGCGCTTGACCAGAGCGGCGATGCCTTCATTGTAGACGTTACACCAGTTTTCGCCCTGTTCGCCGCTGAGGCGATAACCGAGGGTTGCCGTGTGCGCTTCGAGCGCCGCCATGGCGAGCTTCGAATCAGCCATCATCTTCAGCCGCCGGTCGATCGCAGGCAGCTCGGGATGCAGCACGAACGGGGGGCCGCCGGCAAAAGACAGCGACTGGTTGCCGTCTCTTTCGATCAGCTCGACGCCCAAATGCTTGCCGTTTTTCTTGGCTTCCTCCAATAGACTGCTGGGCACGTAGTGATGGTGTACATCGATAGCGCAAGGATTTATGGCCATAGCATTCCTTTTCGCGGCGTTATCTCTTGGACGGCGTGATTTTTTTGCCCTCAGCCCATCCCTCTCCGAGGAGTGGGATGGGCTTTAAAGGACGGAAGCAGAAACGCGTTCTGTGTCGTGGCGGTTAGTTCGCTAAGCAAAGTTGCTGGCGGCGGACCTTGCCGGGGAAAACGTCGTTGCACTGGCCATCCTCGACGACGGTAGTGCCGTTGACAACGACGGCCTTCATGCCTGGCGGATGGCGGCGCACCTCCTGGGCATCAACCATGTCGGGAAGCCTCTTGCTGACGAGGTCGTCGATCTTGTCGGCATCGAA
>JAICHC010000920.1 GCA_025922795.1 Candidatus Binatia bacterium
ATGCGAGCCGATCGCGGTGTTGAATCGACTTCAGCGCGTCGTAACACGCCATGACGGCGTCCACACACATCGGGCTCGTCGATGGATAGGTGTGGAACTGGCGTATCGCCCGCGCGAGCAGCTGGAGCGCGTTCTCGACCGCCGTGAGATCGGCGGGGCCATTTCTGCGTGTTGGCGTGGTCTTCTCGGTCGACAAGATGCGCGACACCAAGGGGGGAAGTTTACAAGCGCCAAACTTTAAAGATGTCACGGAGATGCAAACGCCCGACGACCAGACGGTCATTTTTGTGACCAAACAGCCGATCGCCACTTTTTTGGACCGTGTCGAAAATCGCTTTGTCGTAAGCAAGGAAGCAGCAGAGAAGGCCGGCGACCCCTGGTACCGGAACCTGGTCGGAAGCGGGCCCTACAAATTGGTCAGTTACCAGCGAGGCGGCAATATGGTCTTCACGCGTCATGACGACTACTGGGGCGGTAAAGCAGCGATTAAGGAAGTGGTCTTTCGCAAAGTCACGGAAGATGCCGCTCGCTTGGCGGCGCTGGAGTCAGGGCAGGCAGATTTTATCAACAACGTGCCAATCCATGAAGTCGCACGGTTGAAACGTCACCCCCGGGTGAGAATCGACCAGATTGAAGGATTGCGGATGTTTTTCCTAACGATGAACGTCGGATTCAAGCCTTTCGACAACAAACTGGTCCGGCAAGCCGTGAACTACAGCATCGATGCGCCGTCAATTGTGAAGAATATTTTCGACGGCATCGGCTATCCGGTTAACGGTCCGGTGGGGCCCAACGTCATCGGCGCCGATCCAAAGCTAAAACGTTATCCCTACGACCCCAAAAAAGCCAAAGAGCTTTTAACTCAGGCGGGCTACCCTGACGGTTGCGATGTTCAGTTTTATTATTCCGCCGGGCGCTATCCCAAAGATCGTGAGGTTTGTCAGGTGATCGCCGCGCAGATGGTCAAAGGCGGATTCAGGGTGGAGCTCATTTCCCAGGAGTGGGCGCTGTTCTGGGGCAGAGACGGTGTCAACGGCGGCAAGCTGCCATTTTACTATATTGGTCGCGGGTCGCTTACCGATGCCGACACGCTCTACGATCAGTATTTTCGCACCGGTACGACCAAACGATGCAATTACAGCAATCCCGAATTTGACAAACTCATCCTGGAGCAACAAAAAACGCCGGAGACGAAAAAACGAGTTGCATTGTTGCAGCAGGCCGGAAAGATTCTGATGGAGGAAGTGCCGTTCGTGCCGCTCTATAACTTGGCCGATATTTACGGTGCGGCAAAAAATCTTACATGGAAAAAACGCCCGGATGAGAGAATTCTCGGCTCGGATATGGGGATCAAATGAATGGATGTTTGTGTCGTAACGGAGGGTTAATGACAGCGAATCAATCAAGCAGACGAAATTTTTTGAAACAAAGCGCGCTCGCGACTTTGGGTGTTTTTCTCGCGGATCCGCGCGTGCGGGTGAGCTACGCGGCTTCGAAAGACCGAATCACTATTTTGAGCAGCATAAGCTTGGATACGCTCCATCCTTATGCCCATAGTTCCAGTCCGCAGTACGGTATATGGAACAACATGCTCGAGCCGCTCGTCGAGGTGAACTACGCCAAGAGAGATTATTTCGGCGTGCTCGCCCAGGCATGGGAGTTTCAGGGCAAAAAGTGGGTGTTCAAGTTGCGTAAGAATGTCCGTTTTCACGATGGCTCTCCGTTCACGGCACAGGACGTAATTTACTCGATCCATCGGATCAAGAACGACAAGCAGAGTCTGCAGAAGGA
>JAICHC010000921.1 GCA_025922795.1 Candidatus Binatia bacterium
ATTTCAGCTCAACTAAATGATCTTGCAGTAACGTGGCGATCCGCTCTCTGCCTGACAGTTGCCCGCCCGGCAAATCCCATAATCCCGCGAGCAGCCCGCGCCCGGCGCGACGACGCAGCAGAATTTTGCCGCCGCGGCGGACGAGCGCCAGCGGCCAAGTGACGTTTTTGAACTTCGTTGCCGTTCGTTCGCTGCCCTCTCCGCTGGTCTGCGCACGCGATCGGCTGGCACAAAGCGAATTTAGCGGACACGCGCGGCAGCGTGGATTTCGCGGCGTGCACAACGTGGCGCCGAGCTCCATCAATGCCTGATTGAAGCGGCCGGGTCCCGTCCGCGGCACGAGCGCGGCGCCGAGGGCGCGGAGCTCACGCTCGTTCTCGATCCGCACCAGCCGGCGCAGCACCCGCTGTGCATTGCCGTCGATCGCCGGATAGCGTCGATCGAACGCGATGCTCAGCACGGCGCCGGCGGTGTAGTCGCCGATACCGGGTAACGCCCGGAGGCGGTCATAGTCGTCTGGAATCTTGCCCCTGTGCCGGCGCACGATTTGGCGCGCCGCTTTCGATAAATTTTCGGCGCGGCGATAGTAGCCCAGGCCTGACCAATGGCGCATCACCCGCTGCAGCGGAGCGCGCGCCAAAGATTCCATTGTCGGAAAGACTTGCAAAAACTTTGCGTAATAAGGGATGACGGTTTTGACCTGGGTTTGCTGCAGCATGGTTTCCGCGATCCAAACAGCATAAGGATCGAGCTTGCGCCGCCACGGCAGGTCGCGTTTGTCTTTTTCATACCAGCGCAGCAACTTGCGGCGGACGGCGGAACGAAACGTTGGCAGCATGAATGCAGTTCGGCGTGTTTTCAGCTATAAGGCACTCTAGTCGAAAACCACTTTGAAGGAAACCAACCTCCACCGTGCTGCCGATCGCTTTTGGACTTTTGACATCGTTTTGCTTCGCCGTCGCTAGTCTGCTGGCCCAGCGCGGCTACTATAAGGGTCCGGCGCCCTGGGGCGCGTGGATCACTATCGCCGGCAACTGCGCGTTCTTGCTGGCGGCGCAATTTCTGCTTTACCGCGACACGCGTATCTTCGTGGAGGAAAATTTAATTTTTGTCGCGGTTGGCCTGTTCGTCCCCGGCGTCACGCGGGTATTGAGCTTTCGCGGCATTCGCACCATGGGAAGCTCGATTACTTCGACGATCATCAACACGACGCCGATGTTCTCCACTGTCCTTGCCATCTTGCTGCTCGGCGAACGGCCGGCGCCGCCGGTGTTGCTCGGCGTCGGCTTGACCGTCTGCGGTCTGGTGACGGTCTCCTGGGTCGGGCGTCAAGCCAACTATCAAAAGATCGAGTTGATTTTTCCGTTTATGTGCGCGTTGATTTTCTCGCTGAAGGACGTGACGGTGCGCTGGGGGCTTGCTGATGGCGGCGGACAACCCATTCTGTCCGCGGGCATCGCCGCGCTAACTTCGACAATCCAGATTTTCTTGATCACCCGCTACATTCATGGAGAGAAGTTCGTCCTGCCGCCGGCGCCGGTTGCCTGGTGGTTCGTTTGGTCCGGTATTATGACCGGGGGTTCGTTTTTGTTCATGTACCTCGCGCTCAGCATGGAACGGGTGACGATCGTCGCGCCGCTTATCAACAGCTATGCGGTCTTCGTGCTGATCCTGACGCCCTTCATGGCGCGCCAGATCGAACGGGTTACCTGGCGCAAAGTCGCCGGCGCGGTCTTGGTGGTCGCGGGTATTTTCTTGATTTCGATCGGCAAAGATTGACGTAAGTCGG
>JAICHC010000922.1 GCA_025922795.1 Candidatus Binatia bacterium
CACCTAAACTCGTTTCCTCGATGGGACGCGCGGAGCTCGATCGAATCTTCGTTCGCAACTATGACCTGAATAAGGACCTGCTCGGCAAGATTAGCTTTGCGCAAATGCTTTACTTGATGCTCGAAGGGCGCATGCCGACGCCGGAGCAAGGGCGAATGATCGATGCCATGCTGATCGTCCTGGTCGATCACGGCATGACCACCGGCGCTGCCGCGGCGCGCATGACCTTTCATTCGGCGCCCGAAGCGATTCAGGGAGCGGTCGCCGCCGCCATTCTCGGCGCCGGCAGCGTGCACCTGGGCTCGTCGGAACACTGCGCGAAAATGCTCAACGACGCGCTACCGAAGGGCTCGAACGAAACCGACCTCGATGGTATCGCGCTGAAAACAGTCGAAAAGCGGCTGGCAAATAACCAGCTCATTCCCGGTATCGGCCACGGCATTCACACCCAGGGCGACCCGCGTGCCGAGCGGCTTTTCGAAATCGCGCAGGAAACCCAAGTCTATGGCCGCTATTGCGAGCTGCTCAAAAAAATCGGCAAAATCGCCGATCAGAAAGTCGGCAAGCACTTGCCCGTCAACGTGACCGGCGCAATCGCGGCAATTTCTCTGGATATGGGCATTCACTGGCAGATGTCGAAGAGCTTCGCGATATTGGGCCGCGCATTGGGCGGGCTTGCGCACGTCGGCGAAGAAATCCGCCGGCCCATCGCACGGGGCATTTCAAATTTGATCCGCGATAACTTGCAGTACGAGCCGGAGAAATGATCGTTTTTGACTCTAGTGTTTCGTGTCCCCAGCTGAGATGACTCCTCACACCAGGGTGCCCGTTCTCATTGCCGGAGGCGGCCCGGTTGGATTGACCCTTGCGCTGGAGCTCGGCTGGCGCGGCATCCGCTGCCTCCTGGTTGAGCCTAACGAGCACTTCAGCGGTAACCCCAAGGCCAAGACGGTTCACCAGCGCATCCTCGAGCTGTTTCGCCGCTGGGGCCGAGGCGTGCCGGACAAGCTGCGCGCGGCGGCACCTCTCGGCGCTGACTTCCCTTCGACTATCTTGTAGGTGACGCGGCTAACGGGCCAGCTGATCACGGCGTTGCACAATGCCACCCCTGCCGATACCGGCAACCGCAACAGTCCCGAGCGAATCTTGCGTATCCCGCAGTCGTTCCTGGAACCCGTTCTGCGCGAAGAAGTGCAACACATGCCGGTCGTCGATCTACGGCTCGGCTGGAAGCTGGACTGCTTCGAACAGCAGAGCGGCAGAGTCCGCGCGGAGATCGTTCATGGGGTGAGTGGAGAGCGCCAGGAAGTCACAGCTCAGTACCTGGCCGGCTGTGACGGCGGCCGGAGCACGGTCCGCAAGCAGCTCGATATCCGCATGGATCGCTCGTCAGACGTCAAGCACGCGCTCGGCGGCGTGTTCCGCGCACCGACGCTGTGGTCCACGCTGGTCTTCGAGAAGGCGTTCCACTACAACGTCTTGAATGATGACTTGCCAAGCCTGGCTGTCGTCGGCCCGCTCCATCCTCCGGACTTATGGTTCTTTGACTTGATGGGGGTCAATCCCGAGGCGCTCGATCCAGCCGAGGTCATCCGCAACCTCATCGGCCGGCCGATCCCCTTTGAGATACGGCACATCACGCCGTGGACCGTCCACAACGCTCTGGCCGAACGCTATCGTGAAGCCCGCGTCTTTCTGTTAGGCGATGCTGCCCATCTGCAGTCGCCGAGCGGCGGCTATGGCATGAACGGCGGAGTCGGCGATGCCGTCAATTTCGGCTGGAAG
>JAICHC010000923.1 GCA_025922795.1 Candidatus Binatia bacterium
ACTTCCCATAGAGCATCGAGCTGGTCGCGCGGCACCGGCTGCTCGAAAACTTCTACGCCGTGATCGGCCAGTCCCTTGGCGAGGCGTATCGCGGTTTTGGCGTCATAGGCTTCGTTGGCATCGATCTTGATGAAAACATCGTCCCCCACCGCCTTGCGCACGGCCGCGACACGCGGCAAATCTTTGTCGATCCTGCCGCTCACCTTGAGCTTTAAAGCCATGCCGTTGCGCGCCAGCTGCTTCGCCTCCTCGGCCATGGCTTCGGGCGCGCCGACGCTGACCATTCTGATCACTTGAATCTCGCCCCGATAGCGGCCGCCGAGCATCACACAAAGCGGCAGGTGATAGCCGCGCGCCAGCGCATCGACCATCGCCGTTTCCAACGCCGCCTTCGCCCGCGGGTTGCCGGTTAACCCATCGTCGATGTCGGCTCGGATCCGCGCGAGATCTTCCAAATTCTCCCCGACAACCTTTGTCTTCAAGACCGATTCAATGACATGCTGCGCCGTCTGCGGCGTCTCGCCGCTACGCGGGAAAAGATCCGAATAGCCATAGCCTTCGATGCCACCGTCGGTAATAACTTTGACCAGCAGACCGCGCGCGACGGTAAAATTATTGGTCGCCGTGACCAGCGGCTTGGTGTACGGCATTTCCAATATCGTCGTTTCAACTTTTGCGATTTTGCCGATCTTCATCGATTGGGTTCCTTCTTACTGCGGTTGACCGACTCACTGTACCGCCTGCTTAACACAAATGAACGGCGAGCCGCCACCGCTAAGCTTCGACAGGTGGGCATCTACTTAGCCCGATGTGACTTAATGAAAATTGCTCCATGCGGCCGCTCTCCGGTCAACGAGGGACTCGGAGCAGCAATTCTTCCGCTTGTGTTAAATTGCGTGCGCCCGTGGCGCACAGAATTGCTTCGCGGTAATCGTAGGTCAATGGCGTGATCACGCCTTGCTCGATGTTCTGCGCCAGATACCGGATGGCATTGCGCGCGGGATTGTTGCGCACGCTTTCGATGGCGAAACGCGCCAACGCATCAGCGTTCAAGTCTAGCCCGCTGAGGGTCGATTCAAGATCGCAGTAAAGCACCGTGCGAAAGCCGCCCCACTCCATGCGCTTGAGGCCGGCCCGCGGCGGCTTGCCTTCCCTTTCCCAGAGGCACTCCTCAATTCCCTCGATGGCGTCGACCCGCGCATCCAAGACTAAAAGCTTGCCCTGCACATAAGCCCCGGACTCGTGGATCACCAACGTCGGACCATTGCCGCGCAATTTCGCTCGGCGCGCGTACTCGATCGGCCACGGGCTCAAGCGCGGAATACGGGCGATGATCCGCGGCGCCAGTTTCTCTCCCGGATCGCTCAACAACGACCCGTAAGCGTAGATAGCGAGGTTATCTTCCGAGTAGCTCGGCGTCATTTAGCCTGCTGGCCGCGCAACTATCGTACCGACAAAGGAGCGCGGACATTTCTCTTGCACATTAGCATCGGATTTGAAACCGTGCTCTTTTGATCGATCTATTATTAAGGAATTCATAAGTATCTAGACAACAGGGTTTGTTGGACACGAAGGGACGACTCGTTCCAAGCCCAGGCAAAGCGTCTGTGGGTCATCGGCCACCACCCGAGCCACGTTCCGAGTCCTTAATTTTGGGCTTGGGTGCGAAAGCGTCCTTTGAGTCCTGGGTGCCTGCGCTTTCCACGACTCGCCCCTTCGTCCCAGTAGGTCTACTAACTAACGAACTCCTGAGTAAGTCGGGCCGACTGCCCGTG
>JAICHC010000924.1 GCA_025922795.1 Candidatus Binatia bacterium
GTCGAAGATCGTCGCCATCAAGTCATGGCCGCCGGTTCTGGCCGCGTATCGCCTGAATGCAGCCGTAGTTTCGGCGGCCGGCGTCGGCGCCTCGATCCGCGTTTTCCCGTAGTCGCCTATGAAAGTCATGGCGTCGGTGATCTCGAGTCGCCAACCGGGTTCGTTGCCGGTGGCACGGAACGCCTCCGCTTCTGTTTCTACCCGCGTGCACTCGGGAAAAGTCTGACCTCTCAAAACCAAAAACGCTCGATCGCCCTTTGACCAGAACGTGGTCAGCGGATCGCCAGTCGCCGCGAATCTCGCCCCTGACGCCGCTTCCACCGGACGCATCTCGATGGTCTCCTTGCCGAGCGTAAGATGTATACTGTCGGCCGTGTAACCGATCGTAACGCTCTGGTTGCCGCACCGCAGCCTAGTGGTAAACGCGTGAGCCTTGACGGGCATCATCGTGAGCGTTCCAAGGTCTACAGAGATCGACGCCGGGTCGATCAATACGGGTTCGGTTACCCACGCCGGCTTGCCGCCGTCGAGAATGGCGCCGCGGAGATTGTATTCTCTGCCCGCTGCCAGCGCCGAACGATCCACTTTTAGTTCGAACGGAATTGGCACCTGCCTACCGCCGAGCACAATCCGTTGCTCCGCAATGACCGGCTGAGCGCTGGAAGAAACATCGCGCAGCTCGACGACAGCGATGCTGCCGGGGGGAAGCGCGATGCGCGCGCGATAGCTCAAGCTCCCCCGCAGAGCGAGCATCGCGGATTCGCTTTGTGCTGGCTCCGAACCGCTGCGAATGCCGCCGGCGCAGCCGGCCATGAGCGCTATCGATCCAACGGCAACGACCAGCGCAATAGCGCGACACATCTGCCATGTTGTACCGACTGGTACATGAATTACTCTGCTGTGAATACGTTCTTCAACCGTGTTGACGCCGCTGGCGTGCCGGATCATTTTGCCGCGTCTTTGCTTTTGTCCGCGAGATCCTGCGCGCCTTGTTTTACGCTCTCTGCCGCCTTGTCCATAGTTTGTCCCGCCTGCTCCACGGCTTTATCGACTTGCTTCCCGGCCCTTTCCGCCGGGCCCTCTCCGTCTTTCTTTTCGCAAGCGACCAGAGTGAACGCCAGCAAAGCAGCGCCGATCATCAAGCATCTAATTCGAAGCATGATGTATGTCCTCCTTCGATTGATTATTTTCTTATATTTTTACCTCAGCCTTGGTTTCCGATATCGTTTAGTCACGAGACGACACGGCGGTTCCCGTTAACTGACTACCCATCACATGCTCCATTAAAATGCGTTTGATTTCGCGAATCGTTTCAGGATGGCCTTGGTTCGAATGGCTCGAGCGAACGATTTTTTCCGAGGCGACGCCGTCGATATGAGCGCTCTTGTACATCACGATGCCGTCGGCGCCGTCTTCAGGATTCCCGTTGCCCTCGACCGCGATGATCGAGTGAGCCGTCACGCCTTCCACGATCGGCATCGATGCCAGCGTTTGCAGAAAGCGGTTGGATGGCTTCATATGCGTGATCGCGGTGGGCACGCCGGTGAATGGTCCCGCGAGCAAACCTTTGGCTTGCAGCGTAGCCAACGCGATCGTTACCCGCGTCAATCTGCCGGGGAGATTGACAAACCAGCAAGCCAGATCACCGAGGAATCCGAGCGCGCGATAACTGCCGCGGTGGGGTGTCGCGACGAAAACCACGCGGCGCACAAAAGGCAGCGGCTCGAAGAGCAACGTTCCTTTGCGTGCACGCTCGAGTGCCAATTGCTCACTAA
>JAICHC010000925.1 GCA_025922795.1 Candidatus Binatia bacterium
GGCGCTGGCCGAATCTTTCGGCGAACTCGGCGGCGATCAGCGGATAGATTGCCAGTGCGTCTTCCGCGGCGTGGTGCATCTGATGTTTGAAGTAAGTGTACAAACTCGAGTCGAGCACGGCGGCGCCCAAAGCCACGGATTCTTTGCCGGAGAGGATCGGATACGCGGGATCGTACGCCGGCAGGAATTCTCTGACCTTTTCCCATTCCGGTATCTCGACGGGCTCGCGTGTGAACGATAGGTAAAAGCCGTCGAGGTTGACGATAGCCGGTAGGAGAACTTTTTGATGTTCGGCTAAACGGTAGGCCAGCAGAATCGAGTCGAGCACTTCCTGGCTGGTCTCGCAGTGAAACTGCAGAAATCCGGTATCACGTCCCGACAGCACGTCGTTGTGATCCGGTTCCAGCGTAATCGGATGGGCAAGGGCGCGCGACACGTTGACCAGAACCAGAGGCAAGCGCAAACCAGCAATGGCATAAAGCATTTCGAAACCGTACAGGAAACCCTGGCTCGAAGTCGCGGTGAAGACCCGCACGCCTGCCGCCGCCGCGCCCGCGGCCGCTGCGAGCATGGAGTGTTCGGAATCCATCATTACCAAGCGCGCCGGCATCTCGGCGTCTTGGCACCAGCGCGCCAGAGTCTCGATGATTTCCGTCTGCGGCGTAATCGGAAACGCCGGGATATAGTCCACTCCGGCAAGCCTGGCGCCCCAGGCCGCAGACGCGTTGCCGGTGAGCATCGTGCGCGTCATGCCGCACCCGTGAGGGCGCGATGAATCGCGCCCCTACAAATATTTATGTCCGTCGCGCGCATCACAATTCCGTCCTTCGCGATATGGCGTCCGTCGGACATTCTTCGTAACAAATCATGCAGCCCTTGCAGTGGTCGTAGTCGACGTGCGGAAAATTCTCGGTGTCCAAGCGCATCGCCGCTTCGGGACAGTAGAGATAACAGAGAAAGCAACGCTTACATTTTGCCAAGTCGATCACCGGCCGCTGGGTGCGCCAGTTGCCGGTTTGGCGCAGTGCGGCGCTGCCGCGATGGCGGATGGTCGGGCCGACAAACTGAGACTTACCGAGATAGGGAACAGCCTGCCATGATCGCGCATAAGCGCCCTCAACTTTCACTATCCCGGCGAGATCTACGGCCGGCGTCTGTTGGTAAGCTGCGCCGGCCGCGACCACGTTCTTTTCGACCAAGTCCGCGGCGAGTCCAAACTCGGCGAGTTCAATCCTGACCGCATCTTCGAGAGCCGAGAGATTTATAGATGGAACGCACTTGACGGCGATGGCGGCGGCGCCGGCGCTGACGAAAACGCTACCGATCAACTCGCGTGCAATCGCGGAAAGGTCGACGAACAGGAACCTTGCCGCCGGCAAAACCTGTAGGCCCGCTTCGAGGCGATCGGGGTTGGCATTCACGATTAGGGGCGTCTTATCATCGACGCCGTGAAAGACTTGATCGGGTGCTTCCTCCAACAGGGAATCGTCCATGACGATGACCAGATTCGGACGATCGACATTGCCACGCTCTTCAATCGGTTCACTGCTGAGGCGGGTGAACGAAACTACTGGGGCTCCCCTGCGTTCCGCGCCGAAGAGCGCAAAGTCCTGGACCTGGAGACCGGCAAGGAAGCCGCTCCGGCCGAGAATTCGGCTGGCGAGTTTCGCGCCTTGTCCGCCTCTCCCATGAAATCTGACTTCTATCGATGCCATATCGCAAGCAACCCCGAAACGATGCAAGCCGCAAGTTGAATGCCATCGCTTCAATAA
>JAICHC010000926.1 GCA_025922795.1 Candidatus Binatia bacterium
GGTGATCCAGCTGTTCGCCCGGGAGGAGAAAACTTTTCGCCACTTCGACCGTCTCAACGCCGACCACCGTGACGCTTATCAGTTGTCCAATCTCTATGAAGCGTCGCTTTACTCCATGGTCGAAGCGGCCGGCGCCGTGAGCGTCGGCCTGCTGCTTTGGTACGGCGGCGGCGAAGTACTGCACGGCGCCATCGGCATCGGCACTCTGGTTGCGTTCAAAGAATATCTGCACCGCTTCTTCGTGCCGCTGCGCGACTTTAGCCAGAAGTACGCCGTCATGCAGTCGGCCATGGCATCGGCCGAACGGATTTTTCAGTTGCTCGACTCTTCCATCGATGTTCGCACTCCGGCGATTGGGCGCGTCCCGAAACCGTTCCGCGGCGAAGTCGTTTTCGATAACGTCTGGTTTCAGTATAAAACCGACGCGCCGGTGTTGAAGGGCGTGTCATTCCGCATCGAGCCGGGAGAAAAAGTCGCCGTGGTCGGCGCCACCGGCTCGGGAAAGACCACGACGATCAAATTGCTCAATCGTTTTTACGATGTCGACGGCGGCGCGATTAAAGTCGGCGGAGTCGACGTGCGCCAATGGGATCTGCGCGCGCTTCGGCGCCACATCGGCGTGGTATTGCAGGACGTGTTTCTGTTTTCCGGTGACGTCAAGGCCAATCTCGCGCTCGGCAATCCGTCGATTCCGCTCGAGCGCATCCAAGAAGCCGCGCGGGCTGCCAACGTGGACGCATTCATTCGCCGGCTGCCCGATGGTTACGCCGCGCATGTGCGCGAGCGTGGCAGCAATTTTTCCGGCGGCGAGCGCCAGCTGCTGGCGCTCGCCCGCGTTTTGGTTTACCAACCGGAAATTCTCGTCATGGATGAGGCGACTTCCAGCATCGATTCGGAAACCGAAGCGTTGATCCAAGATGCCTTGGAAAAAGTAATGAGCAACCGGACTTGTCTGTTGATCGCGCACCGGCTCTCGACCATACGCAACGCCGACCGCATCATCGTGCTGCATCGCGGCGAAGTTCGTGAAGTGGGCTCGCACGCCGAGTTGATGGAAAGACGCGGGATTTATCACCGCCTGTACCAATTACAGTACGACCGCGAAGAGTTAAAACTGACAGTTCATGACAATTCGGCGAAAGTTCTTCTCTAATTCGATCGGCAGCGGATTTGGCCAGCTTGCCTTGCGAAGCGGCGTTCCAAGCAACCGAATCAAACAAGTCACCGCCCTCACGCTTATCATGTCTTTTATTGGCGCGATCTTGTCCGGGTGCTCGCCGCTTTATGTGATGCGGGCGGCTTACGAGGAAGGAAAGATTCTCTGGCGTCGCGAGCCGATCGCGGACTTGATTCAAAGCTCCAAAGTCCCGCCCGACACCGAGGAGAAGTTGCGCCTGGTGCTGGCCGCGCGCGACTATGCGCGCGAGGCGCTTGAATTCAACGTTGGCGGAAGCTATGCGAGCTACTCCTATGTCGATCGTCCCGACCTGACGTATATCGTCGTCGCGGCGCCCAAAACCGAGCTGAAGCCGTACACTTGGTGGTTCTTGATTGTCGGCAGCGTGCCGTACAAGGGATTTTTCTCCAAAGATGAAGCTTTGGCGGAAATTGAGCGGCTTAAAGCCGACGGCTACGATACTTATCTCCGCACTGCAGCCGCGTTCAGCACGCTCGGCTGGTTCGATGACCCGCTGCTTTCGCACCTGCTCAAATACGACAAGGTGCTGCTCAGCGAGATTGTCTTTCACGAGTTGTTTCACAACACGCTCTA
>JAICHC010000927.1 GCA_025922795.1 Candidatus Binatia bacterium
GAACAATTCTCGACCGCGCGCCGGAACGGCCGCGTCTGATGGGATTGCCGGCGTTTGTTGATGCGCGAGCCAGCGAGAGAAGTCTTCCCTCGTGTGAACGATCACATAGAAACTCATTAGCGCATGAGAAGTGCCGCAATACTCGGCGCAGGCGCCGCGAAAGACCCCGGTCCTGGTCGGCGTCAGCGCAAGCCGCGTTGTGCGGCCGGGTATCATGTCAATCTTGCCGCCGAGAGAAGGAATCCAGAACGAGTGAATCACGTCCGGGCTGTCCAGGCGGAACTCGACCGGCTCACCGACCGGCAGACGGATCTCGTTCGCGAGCACAACCGGTTCTTTGCCGGGAACTTCATAGCGGATGCGCCACCACCACTGCTCGCCCGAGACGAAAATTCTGAGGCTGCCTTCCGGAGCGGGCGCGAGCAAGTGAGGCAATGGAGCCAGTCCGTAGACGAGCAGCACGGTAAGCACGATTGTCGGGACGATGGCGCCGCCACCGATGACGAGATAACTGGTCCGCCTCTGATTGTGGGCCTCCGGCGGAATCCGTACCGCATAGATCGTCAGCGCGATCACTGCGATCCAAATCACAACGCCGCCGGCCGTCATCCACCAAAAGATCTCGGCGATGTCCTGCGCCGCGTGGCCCGCGGGTTCAAGCGCCGACTGCCGGCCGCCGCAGCCTGCCAGAATCAGCATCGATGACGCCAGGACAACATGCCCCGCATCGTGGGAACGGCGCCAGCGGCTCACCCGAATTGGATGAAAATCGCAGGTGGCGTACACCTTTCGATTCAGATGTCGCCCGCCTGGCCGGCTCGTCCCAAAGATGAGAAACATAAACGAATGTCGGTTCGATGTTGGGACAACAAAGGTCCTCTTTATGGAGGAATTCCCGCAGTCGCTCTCAGGGCAAGCCATCGAGCAATAGACGTTCCAGGTTCTCTTCTTAGCCGCTCTTTGTTGGCACAGCGTCGTTCAATCCGAGAGGGTCCAAGGATTATAAGTCACGCATCTTTCGGCAAGTTCGAAAGTTTCTTTTACGAGGTACACGTAAAGGTGCGTAGAATCGCGGCGCCGGCGACAAAATGCACAGGCGGCATGGCCATTGCTCTACTTACGTCGTCGCGAGCAGTAGCTAGAGGTGAACAGGGAAATCTCTCTTGAGTGATCAACGCATGGGCCCATCAGCCGAAAGAACGCCCGAGAACATCGCCGCCCGAGCCTTTGCCATCGGGCTTGCGCGCGCCTTTGGCGGAGCGCTCATCTTCTCATTGCCTATTCTTATGACCATGGAGATGTGGTGGTTGGGATTTTCCGTCAGCAATTTCAAACTCGCTCTGCTGTTGTTGCTGACAATCCCGCTCTTGATCGGCCTCTCGCATTACATGGGTTTCGAGGACACCTTCGGACTCAAGGACGACGCTTGCGACGCCTTTGTCGCCCTCGCCGTAGGTTTCGTTGCCGGAGCCATAACCCTCAGTCTTTTTTCGGTGATCGAGTCCGGCATGTCGGCGCGCGAGATTATCGGAAAAATTTCGATTCAAGCCGTGCCCGGCAGCATCGGCGCGATGTTTGCGCAAAGCCAGCTCGGCGGTAACGAAGGAAAGAAGGAAGAGAAAAAGCGCCACGCCGGATACGGCGGCGAGATTTTTATTATGGCCGCGGGCGCACTCTTCCTGGCGTTCAATGTGGCTCCGACGGAAGAAATGATGTTGATCGCGCACCAGATGAGCACTTGGCATTCGATTGGGCTTGTGCTGGTCTCGA
>JAICHC010000928.1 GCA_025922795.1 Candidatus Binatia bacterium
CCGACTCGCTTTCTTCGAGCTTTTTCGCGTTGGAGTTGAAGCGCGCCGGCCTCGATGCATTGATCATCACCGGGCAAGCTCCGGACCTGGTTTATGTCGCTATCGGCAACGGCAAAGTACATTGGCGAGAAGCAGCGCATCTGCAAGGCAAGAGCGCCGTCGAAAGCGAGGCGATTATCCGCTCCGAGCTCGGCGAGCCTCGGGTTCGGGTGGCGGCGATCGGCGAAGCGGGAGAAAACCGCGTGCTTTTTGCAAGTATCAGCAACGAAGGGCGACACGCCGGGCGTGGCGGTGTCGGCGCGGTGATGGGGGCAAAGAATCTGAAAGCGGTGGCGCTCTGGGGCGATCAGGACACCGCTGTAGCCGATCCGGCTGGGATTCAGACTATTGTCGAGATCATGCGCGGGCGGAGTCTTGGGACGTTGACCGATAAGTATCGAAGCATCGGCACAGTGGCGAACCTGGCGGTTTTCAACGGTCTCGGCACTTTGCCCACACGTAATTTCCAACAATCAACATTCGATCACGCCGAAGCGCTAAGCGGGGAGACTCTCACCGAGAATAACTTCAGTCGCAGGCATGGCTGCGCCGCCTGCACGATTCGCTGTGAACGGCTCTTTAAATCGGTCGCCGGAGAAGAGCAGCGCTTGGAATACGAGACTCTATTCGCGTTGGGACCGCTCTGTGGCATTAAGGAGCCGGAAGTTGTTCTTGAGGCCGCCCGTCTATGCGATCTCTACGGTCTCGACACCATCAGCACCGGCGGCACCCTTGCCTGGGCGATGGAATGCGTGGAAAGAGGGCTTCTGCCTGAAGCTCATCAAGTTGGGCTGCGCTTCGGTCGTGCCGACGCGCTGCTTGCAACCATTCCGTCGATCGCGAAACGCACCGGACTCGGCGCGCTGCTGGCCGAGGGGTCGAAGCGTGCCGCACAGCAGGTCGGTGCCGGGACGACCGATTGGTCCATGCAGGTGAAAGGGTTAGAGCTGCCCGGCTATGAGCCGCGCAGCTTAAAAAGCATGGCCCTGGGCCTGGCGGTCAGTCCGCGCGGTGCTTGCCACAATCGTTCGGGTGCCTACGAATTAGATTTCTCCGGCCAGTTGGATCGTTTCACTGCGGATGCGCGACGAGGCGCTTTGGTCGCTGCTTCGGAAGATTTCGCAACCGTGCTGGATTCACTCATTATCTGCAAATTTTTACGAAAATGCTTTACTGACTTTTATGCCGAAGCCGCGGAGTTGCTTGGCAAGGTAACCGGCTGGCATTGCTCCAGCGATGAGCTGCGCCAGACCGGTGTAAGAATCCACACCCTCAAAAAGTTGTTCAACATACGTGAGGGATGGCAGACCGGCGATGACTGGCTGCCGCCCCGGCTGCTGGCCGAGACGCTGCCGACCGGCGTGGCTCGCGGCACAAGCTTAACCTCGGCCGAACTCGGTGAAATGATCCAGAGTTATTATCAGGCGCGAGGTTGGGATGAAAACGGCTATATTCCGGAGCGTAAGTTGAGGGAGCTTGGGCTGCCAGTAGCACAGCCGGTTCCAGCCGTTCAAGCCGTTCAAAACGCTCAATCCCCCACCTCTTTCCTCCCCCGCGTCGCGGGGGAGGATGAAAGAGGGGGTTGAACGGCTTGAACAGTTTGAACCCGTTGAACTGAAAAGGAGCTTAAAATGCCCACCGATGAAACTCGCCGTTTGCTCAAAGTGTTTGGTGTTGCCGTGACGGCATTCGAGGATGCAGTCGAGAAACAAACATCCCCTGAGGAGCG
>JAICHC010000929.1 GCA_025922795.1 Candidatus Binatia bacterium
TCGGCGGGATCGATGCCGAATTCTTCCGCGACGGCGTAGGCGAGGATCGAATCAGACCCCTGACCGATATCGATGGAACCGCAAAAAACCGCGACACCGCCGCTGCGGTCGAGCTTGATCTGCACCCCGGAGTGCGGCATGTCGTTCCAGTAAATTGGCAAACCCGCGCCGCTGATGTATGAGCTGGCCGCGAAGCCGACGCCGTGGCCGAAAGGCAGCTTGCGGAATTTTTTCTTCCACTCGGCGCGCTCGGCGATGCGCTCGCAGCACTCGCGGAGTCCCGTGCTGCTGACGCGCAGGCCGTTCACTGTGACGGTGTTGGGTTCGACCAGTTGCTTGAGCCGCAAATCGATCGGATCCATGCCGAGCTTCTCGGCGATTTCATCGAGCTGAATTTCCAACGCGAAGCGCGGCTGCGGCGTGCCATGGCCGCGCTTCGGCCCGCACGCCGGCTTGTTCGTGAACACGCGCACGCCTTCGAACTTGTACGCCGGCACATTATAAGTCACCGTCTGCAGCGCGCCGGTGTAATAGACGGTCGCCAGACCGTAGCTGCTGTAGCCGCCGCCATCGAGATAGGTTTTGTACTGCATCGCCTGAATGGTTCCATCGCTCTTTACGCCGGTCTTGGCAAACATCTTGACCGGATGCCGGCCGCGATGGATGTAAAACGATTCCTCGCGATTGAGCGTGATTTTCACCGGTCTTCGGGTGAGCATCGAAAGCTTGGCGGCGCAGATTTCATGAGAAAATGGATCACTCTTGCCGCCGAAGCCGCCGCCCACAGGAGTGGCGACGACGCGGATTCGGCTCGCCGGCAGGCCCAAAACTTTGGCCAAGGCGCGATGGACATAATGCGGCGTCTGGGTCGACGACCAGAGTGTGAGCTTATCGTCGGGGCCGTAGAAGGCGACGGCGGCGTATTGCTCCATCGGCAGATGGGTATTGCCCTGGTAGAAAAAAGTGCCCTCGAAAATATGATCCGAACTGGCGAAGCCACCCTCGACATCGGCGAATTCGAACGATACCGCTTTTTGGATATTGGCGTGGCGGTTCCAGGTGTGAATACGCTGGCTTTCGTCGGTCGAGGTGAGCGCTTCTTCGATGGTGAGAATCGGCTTTAAAGCTTCGTACTCCACGTCGATATAAGCGAGCGCCTTTTCCGCCAGGCTCTCGGTCGCTGCTGCCACCGCCGCCACCGGATCACCAGCGTAGCGCACCTTGTCGGTGACCAGCGCCTCTTCGTCTTGAGTCGATGGCATGATGCCAAACTTCTCCGGCAAATCTTCGCCGGTGATCACCGCGTACACGCCTTCGAGCTTGAGCGCGCGGGCGGCGTTGATGCCGAGCACGCGGGCATGAGGATGGGGGCTACGCAAAAGCTTCGCGTAAATCGTGCGCGGCAGATTAAGATCGTCCGCATAGACCGTTTCGCCCGCGCATTTCGCCATGGCGTCGATTTTGCGCAGCGGCTTGCCAATGACGGAAAATTCTTTCTTTTTCATAAAGTACTTTTCTATTCACCACGGAGACGCGAAGGACACGAAGTTCAGGAAAATAATTTTCTTATACTTATCTCAACTTCGTGCTCTTCGTGCTTTCGTGGTGGGCAAAATCATCGGCTCATTTCCTTGGCCGCAAGCTCGACCGCTTGCAAAATTTTCGTATATCCGGTGCAGCGGCAGAGATTGCCCGACAAGGCCTGGCGGATCTCGTCGCGGGTCGGCCGCGGGTTTTCATCCAGGAGCGCCTTGGCCGTGAGCA
>JAICHC010000930.1 GCA_025922795.1 Candidatus Binatia bacterium
CAAGCTGCGATAACTCTTAAGGTTCCGAGGGCGCTATGAATCGCGCCGCTACAAGGTGAACACGTTCTTCATCCATTGACCAATAAATTCGGAAATCACCGGCCGCCCAATTCCTTGAGCGCGTCCCGGAGATAACTTTGATCCACGTACTTGGCCGCTTTAGGAGCCGCGCCCTTGGACTGGGTCTGTTCCCAGTAAATCTGGGTGACGATCTGAAGCCCGTCCAAATTGATATCGCCGTCGGGATGCCAAATGCGTTTTGAAGTGTAGAACTCCCAACCGCGGCGCGCGTGCTCCGGCTTAAGCTTCATTTCTTTGGCGAGAAACGTCGCGGCGGCTTCTTTGTTCCGGTGGAGCCAGCGCATGGTTTCAGCCATCGCTTTCATGACGCGCACGACCACCGGACGGTTTTTCTCCGCCCATGAGCGTTTGAGCGAAAGCGCGGCGAGCTGATAATTGGGGATGACATCGATGAACCTACCGATTTCGTTGAAGCCCTGTTCTTCGGCAGCGTAATTCACCGGCAACGACAATGCTGCCGCATCGATCTGACCTGCAACCAGAGCCGCATAGGTTTGGGGCGTGCCGCCGATGACGAGCAGTTTGTAATCGCGCGGGTATTCGAGTCCTTTGCCTTCAGAACCTGCCTGAGCGCAAAGGTCACGCCGGAAGTGAGGCTGATCGCGCCGAATGTGGCGCCGCGCAGATCCTCATAGGTCTTAAATTTCTTCGCGGCCATGATCGACTGCGAGAGTCCGTTGATGATCCCACCGATGATGACGAGATCGAGTCCTTTCTCGATCGCGGCGATCGGCGCGTCCGATGCGCTGCCGGCAATATCCAGCGAGCCACCCGCCAATGCCTGAATTCCCACGTCGGAGGCGCGAATCACCACCAGGTCGACATCAAGCCCTTGGCGTTCGAAGAAACCCATCCTTGACGCAACCCACAACGGTCCATAACCAAGCGTCTTAGTGGCAGAACTGATGCGCAGCTTGACCCGTTCCTGAGCCAGCCCGGGCACTGCGTGGAACAGCACGATCGACAGGATCACGACGAAAGCTCTTCTCGCCATCATCTGGGTCTCCCCTTCTGCTTGGATCTTGCAACCGCCGCGTAAGAGTTATGTAAGGACCTCTTCCTCGCGCCAGCTCGCGATTGTTGCATGATCGTAACCAAGCACTTCGGTCAGAATCGAATCGTTGTCGGCTCCCAACCGATTCGGCAGTCGTAGCGGCTCTTCGACAGCGCCGCGAAACACAATCCCGGCGCGCGGAATCTCAAACGGCCCGATCAGCGAGTCATCAAAAGATGCGAAATAATTTCGGTGACGCAGTTGGGGGTCTTGCAAGAGATCGGCGCCGGTTTGAACGATACCGGCCGGGACACCGGCAGACTGCAACCGGCCCATCACCTGTTCTGCCGTCTGCGGCTGAGTCCAGTTTTGAACGATAGCGTCGATCTCGGCGCGGTGCGCTAGGCGAGACGGTACATCGGCAAAGCGCGCGTCGGCTGCCAACTCCTCTCTCCCGATGACGCGGCATAGAGCGCGCCACTCGCCGTCGTTCCGTGCCGAAATGACGCACCAGCGATCTTCCCCAGCGCATGAGTAGCAGCCATGCGGCGCCGCCGGCTCATAATGATTTCCTTTCGGCTGCGGATCGTCGCCGTTGACCGAAACCTCGAGATAGGTTGTGCCAAGTGTATAGGCCGTCGCTTCGATCTGAGCGAGATCGATGGTGACGCCTTTACCCGTCCGGCGAC
>JAICHC010000931.1 GCA_025922795.1 Candidatus Binatia bacterium
ACATCGAAAACAATGTCGCATTAGGGTTAAGTATCATCGCCGTCCAAGAACGGTCAACTACCACTCAGCGACGATGCAAGATCGCGGCGAAATTTTCTTGCATTCGCCTAGGCGCTATTTTATGGTCCGGTGAAAACACAGAAACAATTATGAGCCTTCGCAACAAAGCCGCCATCGTCGGCATCGGCGAGACGCCGACGGACCGTTTGGGATCGAAGCCAGGGGAGCCGCGCAAATCGAGCGCCGAGTATCTCGCCTGGGCGATGCGCCTGGCGCTAGAAGACGCCGGCCTCGCGCTCAAGGATTTCCAGGGGCAAGGTCTCGGCGTCACCATTCCCACGGCCTATCCCCAGCCGTTCTGGCCGGAAGAAGTCGCTGAGATACTTGGTATCACGCCGGGGTTTCTTCAGGGCGGCGCCACCGGCGGCGCGGGGGCCGTGTCGCTGCTCGGCGGCATGAGTGCAGCGATCAATTCGGGTTTGATCGACATCGCCCTGGTTTGCGGCGCTGCCGCGCCGTTCTCGGAACAATGGGGCGGCGGCATTCAGCCCGCTGACATGCGCGACTGGGAAATTCCCTACGGCACCATGGGACCCAACAGCAAGATCGCCATGGTGATGCGCCGCTACATGCACGAGTACGGCGCGACGCTCGACCATTTCGGCAAGATCGCCGTCGTCGGCCGTTATCATGCGAGCTTGAACCCACTCGCTTACCTGCGCAAACCGATCACCGTCGAGGACTATAAAAACTCCCGGCTGGTCGCTGATCCGGTGCGCTTGCTCGACTGCGTCATGCCGGCCAACGGCGGCAGAGCTTACATCTTGGCTTCACCCGAGCGCGCCAAGACACTGCGCCAGAAACCGATCTATCTCAAAGGATTCGGCGAACGCAGCAATCCATCGTATGGTCCGCGCGCCGGCTCCGATGCTCTCGTTATGGGCGTCAAAGATGCCGGCAAAGTCGCCATGGAAATGGCAGGCGTCAAGCATATTGACATTGATTTTTTGCAGCTCTACGACGACTACATCATCGTCGTTTATTTGCAGATCGAAGACCTTGGATTTTGCGGCAAAGGCGACGTGGGATTTTACGAGCGCACGGATTTTACTTTTAAAGGCCGGCTGCCGATCCAAACCGGCGGCGGCATGATCAACGTCGGACAACCCTCGACCGCGGGAGGCACGCTGCACATCATCGAAGCCGTGCGCCAGCTGCGTGGCGAAGGCGGCGAACGACAAGTGGCTAACGCGAAGACAGGACTCGTCAGCGGTCTGGGCGTTCTCCCCTATGGTAAAAACTTAGGCTGCTGCGCGGTGGCCATCCTCGGAAACGAACTGTAAAAATCCATGGCTGAAGTCGACGTCAGAAAGCCCCTGCCGGCAATCACTCCCGAAGCGAAGCCGTTTTGGGACGCGGCCGCGCAGAACAAGCTCACTATGCAGCGCTGCCAGGATTGCCGCGTCTGGGTGTGGACGCCGCGTCCGTCGTGCAACGAATGCGGCAGCGAGCGGGTTGAGTGGACGTCGATGAGCGGCAGAGGCGAAGTCTATTCTTTCACGGTGATTCGCCAGGTGGTCGGCCGTGCCGCTTCGAAAGCCTTTGAACCGGAGATTCCCTACGTGGTCGCATGGGTCGATCTCGACGAAGGCCCGCGCATGATCACCAACATCGTTGGCTGCCCGGTGGAAGACGTAAAGCTTGGCATGAAAGTCTCGGTCATCTTCGAGCAGGCCTCAAAGGATATTTGGCTGCCGAAATTC
>JAICHC010000932.1 GCA_025922795.1 Candidatus Binatia bacterium
CACCCGCTGCCGCCGACCCTTCACTGACGATAATGAACGCGCCGACGTCGGAGGTGCGCTCGAGATGCGTTCCACCGCACAGCTCATACGAATACTTCGGCAATTTCTCCATCACCGCAAGCGGGTGGACCGTGGTCTCGGTCTCTTCTAGCGTCGCAAGGCTGGTGGGCGGCGTGATCGTAATCGTCCGAACCGTCTCGCCGTACTTTTCACCGAAAAGGGCCATGGCGCCCTCGGCGATCGCATCCTCGCGGGATTTCAATTTGGGGATCACTTCCATGTCCGCGGCGACCGCGTCGTTGACGATGCGCTCGACGCGCTCGATCTGTTCGGGAGTCATGGCCTCGGGGTGGTTGAAGTCGAAGCGCAAGCGAGCCGGCGCGACGAGAGAGCCCGCCTGACGCGCATGCTCGCCTAACACCTGATGCAGTGCAGCGTGAAGGAGATGAGTGGCGGTGTGGTTGCGCATGATATCTCGGCGGCGCTGCATATCCACCTCGGCGAGTGCCAGGTCCCCTACTTTGGGATGACCGGAGATGACTTCGCCGATATGGACAATGACACCCGCGGAAGCGCGGCGCATGGAGGTCACTTCGATCTCCCATGCTTCGTCTCCGCTTCTACTCCGCTCAGCGCGGATGTAGCCTGTATCATCCACCTGACCGCCGGACTCGATGTAGAAACCGGTGCGCGGGAGGATCACTTCTACCTGGTCGCCGAAAGACGCGGACTCGACCAATTGTCCGTTGACAATCAGCGCCAGCACTTCGCCCTGGACGCGCGGCGATGTATAAGGATCATATTCAACGCCGTGTTCGCCAAGCTTGCGTTTCTTTTGCAAGTCCTTCAAGACACCAGCGAAGAACTCTGCATCTTCTCCGCCGAGCTTGCCCATGGCCTTGCCGCCGCCTGAGGCAATGCTGTGCTCCTCGCGCGCGGCTTTGAAGCCCTCTTCATCTACATCCAATCCATGTTCGCGTGCGATGTCACGTGAGATTTCGAAGGGAAGTCCATATGTAGCATACAGGTCAAAGGCGCGACGACCGTCGAGGGTGGTCTGGCCTGAGGCGCGCAGCCCGGTGAGCAGATTTTCCAAATGAGCTGTGCCCGACTCGATCGTGCGCGCGAACCGGATCTCTTCCCGCGTCAGGTTATCTAAAATCGCGCCGCGTCCCTTTACAAGCTCGGGATAGAAGTTTCCATACTCCTCGATCACCGCCTCCGCCACTTTCGCAAGGAAGGGCTCGTGCAGACCGATCTTGGTGCCGAAACGAGCTGCCCGGCGGATGATCATGCGCGTGATGTAATTGCGCCCCGCGTTGCCAGGGACAACACCATCCGCAATCAGGAATGCTGCCGAACGAGCGTGGTCCGCAATGACTCGGTACGGTGTGAAGTCCGCATACATCCGTTCGCGCGCGGCCCCCGTCAGAGAGGAAAGCACATCCAGCGTGCCGGCGAAGAGGTCGGTCTTGTAGTTCGAGTCCACGCCCTGGAGTACAGAAACAATGCGCTCGAAGCCCATACCGGTGTCCACGTGTTTGGCGGGCAGCGGCTCGAGCCGGCCGTCGTCGAAGAGATTGTACTGGATGAAGACGTTGTTCCATAGCTCCAAGTAACGTGTGCATTCGCCGTTCACGCCGCACAGGTGATCGGTGCCGCGCAGATTGTCGCGCTCCTCGCCCAGGTCGATGTGGATCTCCGAGCACGGACCGCAGGGGCCGGTCTCTGCCATCTGCCAGAAGTTTTCCTTGCGGCC
>JAICHC010000933.1 GCA_025922795.1 Candidatus Binatia bacterium
CCAAGCAAGTCACCTTCGCCGAACTTGGCCGCATTGCCTACAATAATCAGCATCTCATCCCCGACGACATGGAACCGGGACTCGAGTCGACTTTTTATTACATGTTTCCCCATGCCAAGCCGAACATCGTGCCCGGCGCCGACCGCCTGGTACGGGCCCAGTTCACCTTTTCCGCAGGCGCCCACGCCGCCGTCGTCGAGGTCGATAAGGCGACCGGCAAAGTTGAAGTGCTGCGCTATCTGATCGTCGGCGATAATGGGACGGTGATCAATCCGGACGTGGTCAACGGGCAGGTCTACGGTTCCGCCGCTCACGGCATCGCTGTCGCGCTTGGCGAAGGATTCATGTACAGCCCCGAGGGACAGCCACTGACGATCACGTATCTCGACTATGGGAAGTGCTCGACGGCGGAAACTCCACGGGTCGAAGTGATTCACCGCCCCTCGCCATCGCCGTTCACGCCTCTGGGACAAAAAGCCGCCGGCGAAGGCGCGGCCATCCCCTCGCCTGCCGCAATCGCCAGCGCCGTTGAGGACGCGCTGAAGCCGTTCGGAGTCAAAGTTTGCGATCTGCCTCTAACTTCTGAAGCGGTATGGCGGTTGGCAAACCACAATCCCGAGACCGAGCGGAGGTCGTACTAAAATGGTTCCCGGCCCCTTTGAGTACTTTGCGCCGCGATCCCTCGGCGATGCGGTGAAATATCTTTCCTCCCATAAGGACGACGTGAAGATTCTTTCCGGCGGCCAAAGCCTGCTGCCGCTGATGAAAATGCGTTTGTCGAAGCCCGCGTTTGTCGTCGATATCGGCCGCATCCCCGGCCTCGACATGATTACCGAAGAAGGCGAAAATCTCATTGTGGGCGGCCTCGTGACCCACGCACAGATGGAGAATTCCGACCTGCTCAAGCAACAATGTCCCTTGTTGCCGCAAACCGCGACGACCATCGCCGATGTCCAAGTGCGCAATCGCGGCACGATCGGCGGGAGCATCGCCCATGCCGATCCGGCGGGCGATATGCCGGCCGCGGTCCTGGCGCTCGAGGCCGAGATCCAATGTACCGGACCGAACGGGGAGCGCTGGGTCAAGTGCGATGAATTTTTTCTCGGCTTGCTGATGAGCGTCTTGGAAGCGGATGAAATCGTCACAGCGGTCCGTGTCCCGGTCACCACCGGCGAGAAAACCGCATACCTCAAGGCGGCCCCCCGATCTTCCGGCTTCGCGGTGGTAGGCGTTGCCGCGCGCCTCGCTTTAGACGATGCCGGAATTTGCCGGCGAGCTAACATAGGCATTACCGGCGTAACCGACAAAGCCTATCGCGCGGAACGAGTCGAACAGATGCTGGCGGGCAAAAAACTGGACCTTGCATCGATCGAGCAGGCCGCCGCCCAGGCGACGCGCAACATCGAGGTTATCGAAGACATCAACGGCTCGGCCGAATACCGCAAGCATCTGACTGAAGTCTACGTAGCGCGCGCGATTGCAGAAGCGCTGAATCGATAACTAATTTCCTTTTGATTTCGCGCTTGTCCCCAAGCCGACCGGTTCCAAACTCGTCGTCGACTTCCTCCCATTCCGTCATTCCCGCATCCTTATCAGCGCGAATCTAACTTGAAGTTGTTTTATTCTCTCGCGCCGCCTGGATGCCCGAGTACGCCGACATGACGAATTCGTCTGCACCCTGCCGAGCATTTCGAAGTCGAGAAATTTCAACCCGAGACAGACATTAAAGCGTCCCCTGGAGTCAAAGGTCGTTCAGTTC
>JAICHC010000934.1 GCA_025922795.1 Candidatus Binatia bacterium
AGCCGCTCCTTGCTGCCGATGTTGCCGTAAAAAACTTCGCCGACGTGCAGGCCGAGATACAATTCAGTTGTCGCCATCCCGGCGGCGGTCCTACGTCCGTTCAGTTCGGCGACGCGGCGTGGAGCGTCTTCGGCGGCTGCGAGCGCGGCTTGGCAGGCGCGGCTCCGATCTTCGGCCCTAAAGATCGCCAGGACGCCGTCGCCCATGAGCTTCAGCACGTCGCCGCCGTGCTCGTGAATGGCCGAGATGACCGCGTCGGCATATTGGTTGAGCAACGGAATGATCTCCGTTGGATCCGCCCTATCCGAGATCCTGGTGTAGCCGCGTAAATCGCTGAACCAGATCGCCGCTTCAATCGGTTCGGCGACGCCGCGGCTGATGCGGCCTTCGAGGACGCGCCGTCCGGCATCGCGCCCGAGATAGGTCTCGACCAGAGTTTGGGCAATGCGTGTCAGCGAAGCGGCTTTTACCGTGAGCGCGAGGAGCGGCGTAAGCCGGCAGATATCCGTGATATCCGCGTCGGAAAATCCGCCTGCAGCATCCGTGGCCCAGGACGAATAGATGCCATCCATGTCGCCGATGACTGCCTCAGTGGCGAAGCGACTGACGATGGCAAGGTAATCCGTCATCTCGGCTGCGCGAAGCTCCGGGAAAATCGAAAATTCATCCTCTGACTCCGGGGTAAGCCGCCGCCGCAGCATTGTCTCGCCGGTTTGTTCGAGATGAAAGAACGGGCTTCGCACCCAGCGTCCGAGATCTTCTTCGGTGCGGCCATATTCAGTAAGCACGGCGGTTTCTTTGTCGGGGTTCCAGCGAAAGGCGCGGCCCTCATACATAGGATGCAACGTGTCGGCAAGAATCACTGCCCGCGCGACCGGCAGGCCGAAGGCGACAGCGCGCTCGCAAAAGCCGGTAAGCGTCGTCGATTCATTCTGGCCGGCCAATCCCGCGTCGGTGATCCAAGCGGCCAGCTCGGCGAATTGAGCGTCGTTCATGTTATTTATTGTGCTCTATACCATGAGCACTTCAATGCACCAATCAGCATTCAAGCAAATTTGCGCGCCGCCGCGCATTGAATCGTCCGATCCAAAATCTTGTTGAACGGTTGAGTACGCTTTGATATTCCGAGATTCGTTGGAAGTTAACATGATGCGCGGCGATTCCTCGACGCGCCACGGCAAATTGCGCCAGGAGGTCTATAATATGCCGACTATCGATTCGGATGCCCACGTCGTGGAATCGGAGCGCACCTGGGATTACATCGACAAGGCCGATCAAAAATACCGCCCTCTGATCGTCAAGCCGCGCGGAGAAGGCGGCGGCGAGTACTGGTACATCGACGGCAAGATCCGCGGGCTGGTGCGGATCGTCTTGACCGCCCAGGATGTCGCGGATGTGGCAAGGCGGACGGGCCGCGACATGAACACGCCGCAGGAAACCCGCGAGATGGAAAACGTGCCGGCGCGGCTCAAGCACATGGACGAGCTCGGCATTGATATCCAGGTGCTTTACCCAACCATGTTTATCGAGCAGATCGCCGACAAACCGGAGTGGGAAATCCCCATCAGCAAAGGCTACAACCGCTGGCTCGCCGACATTCACGCCCAGGGGCAGGGCCGGTTGCGTTGGATCTGCGTTCTGCCGCTCCTCGACATGAGCACTGCGCTCGAAGAGCTCAAGTTCTGCGCCGAGCACGGCGCCTGCGGCGTCTTTATGCGCGGCATCGAAGGCCAGCGCATGATCACCGACCC
>JAICHC010000935.1 GCA_025922795.1 Candidatus Binatia bacterium
GCGCGTTACAAGCGAGTCGTCGCATCCATTGATGTTGCGAGATTTGCGCTGAAGGAAGCCGAAGTGGCTGTCGAGAATACCCGGATCATTGCGCCGTTCGATGGCACGGTTCTCAAGAAGAATGCCGATGTCGGTGAGATTGTCGCGCCGCTGGCGGGCGCCGCTAGTTCCAAGGCGGCGGTGGTGACGATCGCTGACATGTCGTCTCTGGAAGTGGACGCGGACGTGTCTGAAGCCAACATCACCCGAGTCGCGCCGGAACAGCAGTGTGAAATTACTCTCGACGCCTACCCGCAGCAACGATACCCGGGATATGTCACGAAGATTGTTCCTACCGCCGATCGAAGCAAGGCGACCGTCCTGGTAAAGATAAGGTTTAAAGAATATGACGAGCGGGTTCTGCCGGAGATGAGCGCAAAAATCAGCTTTCTCGCCATCGGTTACAAGGCGGAAAGCGCCGATCACAAGCTGCTGCTCACCGTGCCGGAATCGGCAGTGGCCACTCGCGGCGGGCGCGCGGTTATCTATCAAATCAGAGACGATCGCGCCGTTGAAGTGCCGGTGAGTACAGGCCAAAAGCTCGGTGACTTAATTGAGATCAAAGACGGCATCAACGAGGGGGACAAGATCATCGCCAAGGTTGATGATCGGATCGAAGCCGGTGCGGAAGTTGCCGTAAAGGGACCATAATTTTTGCAATGCACCCATGGAATCTGCGCTTATCGAAGTTGTCGATCTGTTCAAGTCCTACCAGCGTGACAGCCTGGAAATTCCGGTTCTTCGCAATATTTCACTAAAGATCGCAGAGGGAGACTTCCTGGCCTTCATGGGGCCGTCCGGCTCGGGCAAAACCACTCTGTTGAATCTGATCGCCGGCATCGATAAGCCGACCTCGGGGAAAATCTTGATTGCCGGGACCGACATTACCGAATTGAGCGAAACCGAACTGGCCGTGTGGCGCTCGCACAACGTCGGATTCATCTTTCAGTTCTACAACCTTATACCGGTGCTCACTGCGTTGGAGAATGTTGAGCTGCCGTTGATTCTTACCCCGCTCTCACGAAAGGAAAGGCGCAGTCATGCCGAAACTGCTTTAGAAGTCGTCGGTCTCGGCGAGCGTATGCATCACTTTCCACGGCAACTCTCGGGTGGCCAGGAACAGCGCGTCGCCATCGCTCGAGCGATCGCGACCGATCCGGCGATCCTGGTTGCCGATGAGCCTACCGGCGATCTCGACAAGGCCTCGGCTGAAGAGGTATTGGAGTTGATGCATCGACTGAACCGCGAGCTGAACAAGACGATTCTTATGGTTACCCATGACCCCCGTGCTGCCGAGCGCGCCCGCTACGTACGAAATCTAGATAAGGGCGAGTTGGCGTAGGAGCAGTTGTGGAATTGCTCAAGCTTCTCCTGCGCAACACGCTGCGTCACAAGCTCCGCAGTTTTTTGACGTTGACGGGAATCGGCGTCGCGGTTATGGCGTTTGCGCTGCTGCGAACCGTGGTGACGGCCTGGCACGCGGGAGTCGAAGCGTCGGCGGCAAATCGGTTGATCACCCGGCACGCCGTGTCGTTTGTTTTTCCTTTGCCGCTGGCGTATCGAGACCGCATCGCTCAGGTGCGCGGCGTCAACAAAGTCACTTACGCGAGTTGGTTCTCCGGCGTCTACATCGACAAAAACCAGTTTTTTGCTCGCCTGGCAGTGGACTCCGAAACCTTTTTCAATGTTTATCCGGAGTTCGTCATTGAA
>JAICHC010000936.1 GCA_025922795.1 Candidatus Binatia bacterium
AGATCGCCATGTCGCGGGCGGCGTTTCGGCCACCCGGCTCGACGCCGATGACGATGCCGATGCCCATGAGCTTGCCTTGCTCGCGGGCTTTTTTCTGCTCTTCACGCAGCTTGTCGTACTCGATTTTCTCTAGCAGCGTGGACAGCAGACCGGGATAATCACCGCTATCATAAACGTTACCACTGATTGTGCGATAGGGCATCTCGCTCGGCTGAATCAAATTCTTGCGCCGCACTTCGATAGGACTCAGGTTCAATGCTTGAGCCACCCTGTCCATCATGCGCTCCCAGATGTAGCACATTCCGGGTTTGCCGATGCCACGGTTGGGAATGACCGGGCACTTGTTGGTCACCACCGCATGGCCGATCATATGTATGGCAGGCGTCCGATAGGTGTTCGACAGATTGTTGAGCTTGTTGGTGAAGTGGATCGTCAAGGTGCTGATCGAGCCGCCGACGTCGTCGTATTCGTTGAACCGCAACCCAAGCACCGTGCCGTCGTTTTTAACCGCCGCCTCGGCTTCGAACTCCTGAGCGCAGGCGTGTCCGCCCGCCATCATATGCTCGCTGCGATCTTCGATCCATTTGACCGGGCGGCCGGTTTTCATTGCAAGAAGCGCTATTAGGACGACGTACTTGCGGATCAGATGAATCTTTTGACCGAAACCGCCACCGACGTCGGGAATGATGACGCGTACGTCTTGTAGGCCGAGCGCTTCGCGGACGCCGTCGTAAATCACTTCAGGAACCTGGGCCGTCACCCATACGGTCAAGCGCTTACTCGCCGCGTCATAAGAAGCGATCACGACGAACGGTTCGAGCGGTGTGGAACTGTAGCGATGAATCTTCAGATTCTCCTTGACGATACGATCGGCGGATTGGAAAGCGCCTTCGATATCACCGTATTGAAGCGAGCCGGTCCAGGCCAGGTTAGTGCCAAGTTCATCGAATAAGGTCGCCGATGAAGGTTTGATCGCTTCACGGACATCGACCAGCGCGCGCAGCGGCTCGTAATCGACTTGAATCAATTCCAGCGCGTCTTCCGCCGTGCCGCGATCGCGCGCCGCGACCGCGCCGAGCGGCTCTCCAACGTAGCGGACTTTTTCGATGGCGACGGCATACTCATCGATGGGCCGCTTCAGCCCTGCGGCGTAGCGTCCCGGCTTGAACGGCTTGGTGAGTCGCTTTACGTCTGCAGGCGTGATCACTCCCATCACGTTGGGATTTTTCAGCGCTTCGGAGGGATCGACGGAGCTGATTTTGGCGTGCGCGTGCGGGCTGCGCAAAATCATCGCCTGGAGCATGCCAGGCAGGATGAAGTCGTCGGTATAAAGACCGCGGCCCGTGACGTGACGCGGACCTTCTTTGCTGCGTGTACGAGCACCGATGTGTTTTCTTTCAGCCATGAATGCTTACCTTATCCGGAGGAGAACGAAATTCAAATAGCAATCCAAGACAGACGGCAATACCGAATCCAAATTAGAGATTCGAAACGGGACTACTTGGGTGTTTAGGATTTTGAGCATTTGCACTCTTTGGAATTCGATTTTGAATGTCGAGCTTATAGGTTCGTTACTGCTTGACAGTCCTTTGTTTTTCCGCCGCATCTTTGACGGCTGCGACAATCTGCACATAACCGGTGCACATACAAAGTTTGCCGGCGAGCGCCGTGCGGATTTCCATTTCGGAGGGATCGGGATTACTTCGCAACAGCGCATGACTCGTCATGACCATCCGGGGCGTGCAG
>JAICHC010000937.1 GCA_025922795.1 Candidatus Binatia bacterium
AATAATTTTTCCACGCCAGCTTCAACAGATCGTCGGTTAAAGTTAGCGGCCGGTTCTCGTACTGGCAGAAATCGACGCAGCGCTGAATCAGATCTCGCGGCTCGCAGCCGCGCAGGGGTCGTTTGTCCGTCTCATAGAGTCGGAATATCAAATCGAGATGCTTTGCATCGAAATCAAAGCCGCTGTTTCGGACGAATTGTTCGAAGATCGTGGCATACGTTTCGCGATCCGGCGCATTGACATAAAGCCGGTAACCCATGCGGCGCAGGAAGGCATCATCGACCAAATCGCTGGGGTCAAGATTGGTGGCAAAGATCAAAAGCTGCTCAAACGGCACCTCGATTTTCTTGCCGGTGTGCAAAGTGAGATAGTCGATGCGCCCTTCGAGCGGCACGATCCAGCGGTTAAGGAGGTCGTGCGGATCGACCCGCTGACGACCGAAATCGTCGATGACCAGCGTGCCGCCGTTTGATTTCATCTGAAACGGCGCTTCGTAGAATCTGACGGTGTCGCTGTAGATCAAATCCATGGTTTCGATCGTCATTTCGCCGCCGACGATCACGATCGGTCGCTTGATCCTGACCCAACGCTCGTCGTAACGGTCGAAGCCGGCAACGGAAACCGGCTGGTGATTGTGCAGATCGAAAACTTTAATCACCTGTCCGTCCACTTCGATCGCGTGAGGAATCCAGATCTCCCCGATTTGGGCGCGGTGCAAGGCCGTCGCGATCGTCGTTTTGCCGTTGCCCGAAGGACCGGTCATAAACAGGCTCCGGCGCGAGTTGGCAACCAGTCCTAGGGTCTGCACACTGCTTTCCGGGAGCACCAATCCTGACATGGCCGAGCGAACGTCTTCGGGTTGGATCGGCTCCCGCACCGCGCTTTGGCGAAGCACCATCTCGCTATAGGCCGGTAATGAAACTGGAGCGGGACCGATATAGCCATTCATGTCGAGAAGCTGTTGGGCGCGTTGCCAACCACGATCGAGCATGCCGTAGCGATTGTTTCCGTAGCTTATGAGACCACGGATTTCGATAAATTTTTCGCGATACAGATGCTGCAACAGCTCTTCGGTCACGGGCATCGCTAGCTTGAGTTTCTCTGCGGCTCTCTGGGTGGTGCAATTGGCATCCGCGTATACGGTCTTCAATGCCAAATCGGCAAGAAAGCCGAAATCAAGCTGTGTATGATCAACTGTCAAGGGTGCGGGCGGAGCAAAGATGCGCTCGGGCGAAACGACTGGTTGGGGTTTGCTCATGGGGATTAACCTCTCGTGTTTTTCCTATCAGAACGGCAGGCGCAACCATGTTGGAAAACAATCACCGTCCGATATTTGGACATATTGTAGGGGCATAGGGGATTTTTGGCAATCTAAAGTATGGGCTCGGGCGCGCATCAACGTTACTGGTCGTGGAGCGGCGGCGCTTTTAATGGCTAAGCCAATAGGGGGATCTTTTGCTTCGTATTGACGCAAGTTTGGGTGTTGGAATATGGTAACTTCTTTCAAACTGAAGGAGCATACGTCAATTATGGAGAATCGCCGCTACGATTACTCACCGATGATTCGCCGGCCGAGGATCGAATGGCCGAATCATGGCCGTATCGCGCTTTGGGTGGCGCCCAATATCGAGTATTTTCATTTCGACATGCCGATCCGCGGTTCGGGGAGCAGTCATACGCCGGACGTCCCGGGTTATACGCTGCGCGACTACGGATCGCGCGTCGGCGTGTTTC
>JAICHC010000938.1 GCA_025922795.1 Candidatus Binatia bacterium
CATCAGGCGGCCACACCAGCGGCGGGAAGAAGAAGGCCCGCATCGAGATCATTCCGCTGATCGATGTGATCTTCTTCCTGCTGGCGACTTTCGTCTTGTTCACCCTTTCGCTAAACAAGTCGGGCGGCGTCGCCGGCATCAACCTGCCGTTTTCGGACACGGGTGAAAATCGCGAACCGGCAACCGTGACGATCTCAGTCACCGAGGCAGGGACCATCGCGTGGAACAAGGACTTTATCAGCCTGGCTGAGTTCATCGACCGGTTGAAGACATACAAGGTTCAAGAACCCGATGGTCGCATCCTGATCAACGGCGACGAAGGCGCATTGTTCAATGCCGCGCTCTACGTATTCGACGAAGCGCGCAAGACCGGTTTTCAAAAGGTGTTCATCGAAACCAAAGTTCGGGCCGCGGCGAAATAACGTCGCCGGCTAATTCAACCTCTTCACTCTCATGGCAGGCTCCGGTCCCATCATCGACGAAGGCAAGAAGAAGGCGCGCATTGAGATCATTCCGCTGATCGATGTCATCTTCTTTCTTCTCGCCACCTTCGTGTTGTTCACGCTGTCGCTGCAACGGATTTCGTCCGTGCCCGTGACGCTGCCCGTCGCGCAGCCGCCGGCGCAGTCCAACCCGAACGATACGACGATCTATCTGCAAGTCTCGGACGAGGGAACATTTTATTGGAAGCAAGGGCAGAATCCGGCCGAGTTAATCAGCACGGCCGAAATCGCGCCGCGCCTGGCGGATTATGCGCGCAGCGAATCGAACCCGCGGGTGCTCGTTCGCGGCGACACGAAGGCACGCTTCGGCGCTGCCGTGCTCGCCCTCGATGAGGTACGCAAAGCGGGCATCGAGCAAGTGTCAGTCGAAACGGTATCGAGTCCAACCGGCCGCTAACCTGGTAAAAACATGAGTCGTGATCTTATCATCGGCATTTTGCTCTCCGCCGCAATTCACCTCGGCGTGCTCTTTGGGGAGAAGATTAATCCCAACTGGTTTAAACCTGCGCCCAAGAAGGCCGAGCCCGAGCCTGAAAAGATTCAACTGATCGCGATGCCGAAGCTCGATGACCCCGAGCCTGAGATCGTCGAAGTGACCGAAGATGTAAAGCCACTCGATCTCGCGCCGCCGATGCAGCAGGACGTCCCGCAGCTCGTCACCCCGGAGTCGTTCGTGCAGAAGATTCAGCCGCCGCCACCTGAGGGTATCACTATTTCCGCGTCCATGAGCATCGTCCCGGAAGTGCGCGATCCGAACATGTTCAAAGGGATGAAAGTCTTCGACATCTCCATGCTCGATCAGATCCCTGTTGCGCGATTCCAAGCTCGACCGCAGTACCCGTTCGAAATGCGGCGCGCCGGCATTGCCGGTGAAGTCGTGGTCGACTTCATCGTCGATACCAACGGTGACGTGCAGAACGCCTACGCCATTCGCTCATCGCAACGTGAGTTTGAGTCGGCGGCCGTGCAGGCAGTCCAAAAATGGAAATTCAAACCCGGTCGGAAGAGCGGCCGCGACGTTCCGACCCATATGCAGGTGCCGATCGTCTTCACCCTTAACGAGGAGTAATCCCGTGTCATCGTTTCTACCCTTCCCGAATTTTCGCGCCGCTCGAATCGCGGCCGCCGCCCTCATTCTCGTTGGCAGTCTCTCCGCCGCCCCGGCTCCGAAAGCCCAAAAGGAACAGCCCGGCGCACCGAAGAAGGAGCTCGAGCTCTCGGCAAAAACAC
>JAICHC010000939.1 GCA_025922795.1 Candidatus Binatia bacterium
CGAACAGCGCTTCGATATCGTTTAGGGCCTCTTGCGCTTGCGCTAACGGAAGTAAGGTCCGCAGCGTGTTGAGACGCTCTGCACTATCCTGATCGGGGGACGCATCGGTCATGCTGAGCAAGTGCTGGGCGGATGCGGCGGTGATGCCCCGCTGCACCAGTTCGGCATGCACGCCATCCGGGCCGATTTTATCCAGCTTATCGATGGCCACCAGAGCCGTGCTCTCCATCTCGGCGTCGATGTCAGCGACTTCGATCATACTGCGCAGCAGGACGCGGTGGTTGAGGGCGATGATGACGTTGTGAAACCCGAGCGTGCTCAAGACATCGCTGATGGCGTTTATCACCTCGGCTTCGGCCATCAGTGAGGTGGTGCCGGTGATGTCCACATCACACTGATAAAACTCCCGGAAGCGGCCTTTGGCGGGACGGTCGGCGCGCCACACGGGCTGGATCTGATAGCGCTTGAAAAAGCGCGGCAGGTCATGGGCGTATTGCGCCACGACGCGCGCCAAGGGCACGGTGAGGTCGTAGCGCAAGCCCAATTCGGCGAGGTCGCCGATGTCCACGTGATCCTTGGCCAGGCTGCGGGCGAGTCGTTCGCCGCGATGCAGAACGCGATACAGCAATTGGTCGCCCTCTTCGCCGTACTTGCCAAGTAGGGTGGAGAGGTTTTCCATAGTCGGGGTTTCCAGCGGCAAAAAGCCGTAGCGCTGGAAGACCTGTTCGACTTTTCCGATGACGTAGCGGCGTTTGGTGACGGCATCCGGGAGATAATCCCGCATGCCGCTCGGCGGCTTGGTACTGGCCATGACTCCTCCGGGTTAGACAATGGACGATGCAGCTGGATTTCATGCTGTAAGTATGCCGGGTTGGGGGGTGGAACTCAAGGCGAGTGCTACCAACCTGGCATTAGAACAGTTAAAAGCCTTGACATAATAAGGTTTACTATGCTTATCTGGGGTTGTCTCATCACGCGTATTACACGGCGTAGAATTTGACATGGTAGAGGAGAAAAGCCGGTGCAAAAACGGTGGGCTGTTCTCATGCTGGCCTTGCTGTGTACCGGGCTATCCGCTTGTGTCTCGAAGAAGCGATATTTAGCCCGGGAAGCCGATCTCACGCAACAACTCAACCAGGAAAGCGCGAAGCTGAATGAGACGCGATCCCAGTTACAAGAGGCGGCGAAACATCGCGATCAGTATCAGGCGGAGCTGACGACGCTGCAACATCAACATGATGAGTTGAGCGACAAGCTCGACCAGATGTCGCGGCAAGCGGAAGAATTGCAGATCGATCTGGTCGCCCGGAATTCCATATTGGCATTACAGCGAAAAATTGAACGGGATTTGAAAGAGCAAATCGCCAATCAAGAAGTGAAAATCGAGGAAATAGAGGGTAAGCTCAAAGTCACGTTTGTGGATAAAATCCTCTTTAGTACGGGAAGTGCGACGATTAACGAGAAGGGGCAAGCCACGCTTTTGCGCGTGACGGAGTCGTTGCGGGAACAACAAGACCGGTCGATTTTGGTCGAAGGCCATACGGACAATGTGCCTATTGGCATCGGATTGCAAAACCGCTTCCCAACCAATTGGGAATTGTCCACGGCGCGAGCCACGTCCGTCGTGCGCTTTTTGCAGGATGCAGGAGGCCTTGAGCCCGAGCGGCTATCGGCCTGCGGCTACAGCTATTATCGTCCGGTGGCATCGAACGATAGCGAGGAAGAGCGGCACC
>JAICHC010000940.1 GCA_025922795.1 Candidatus Binatia bacterium
CGCTTCGTGGTGGCATCTTCGTCCTCTGCTTCGGTGGAGTGGGCCGCTCGCGCAGATGCTTCTAGACACTCTCAAAGCCGCCATGTTAATTTTCACGCAGACGCAAAGGACACGCGCAATCGTGGCCCAGCCAACAACAAAAAACCGCATCCACTTCTCAATGCTGAGAGGCTATCAGCCAGCCGATCTGATCACCCTTGCCAACGGGGCCGCTGGAACGGCGGCAATCCTCGTTATCATGAGCTACCTGACCGTGCCGGAACTCTGGCGCATCTATTTGACGATTGCGCTGTTAGTGATCGCGTTGCTGTGTGATATCGCCGACGGTAAAATCGCGCGGCGGCACGATCAATATTCGCCGTTCGGTCAGGAACTGGACTCCCTCGCCGACATCGTCAGCTTTGGCGTCGCGCCGGCGGCGCTGGCCTATGGTCTCGGCATGCGCGGGCTTCTTGACGGCATCATCCTCGTCTACTTCGTCGCCTGCGGCATCAGCCGCTTAGCACGCTACAACGTGACCGCCGAAGATCTCGCCGATGCTAAGGGCAAGGTGCAATATTTCGAGGGAACGCCGATTCCGACAAGCATGATTCTCGTCGCCGTTCTGGCGGCCTGCGTTTACTTGGGCCGCAGCGGCGATGCTCTGCCATTCGGCATGGTGGAGATTGTCGGCGCGCGATGGCATCCGCTCTCCCTGCTCTTCTTTGTGAGTGGTTCGATGATGATCAGCAAAACGCTTCGCATTCCGAAATGGTAAGCGCCGCGCTCTTCTCTCTAAACCTTCGCGTTCTTTGCGCCTCTTGCGATACGATCTTCTCCGAATCAGGATTTATTTCGCGCCAAGACGCCAAGGCGCAAAGTGGAAAGTAAATCCTATGACAGACCGCCTAATTTCTGGACACTCCCGGCACTAACCCTTTGGCGCAAGAATCGGCTTGAGTTTTTCTTTCAGCGCCGCGGGCATCGACAGTCCCTCGACGATCATCTTGTGCAGCGTGGTGCCGGCGATCGGGTTCAAGGTCATTCGCGTTTTTTCAGCTTCCGCCACGAACTCCGGATCCTTCAGCGTCTTCAGGAATGCCGCTTCCATGGCGCGAACGCGATCGGGCGGCACGCCGGGAGGCATCGCATACGGACGCGCATAGCTGTTAGGCTTGACGTGACCGAGCTTCAGCATCTCGCGTTCTTCGTTGTTGCGCGCGAACTGATAGATCGAAGGCACGTTTTTCTGCGGCAAATCGGTCAGCGGCTCATCGACCCACTGAGAAAGAATCAGCCACTCGCCGCTGACGAAGTCCTTGTAATTGGATGCGCCCAGGGTTTCCCAGCCGGTGATCACGCTGTTCACTTCGCCCGAATGCATCGCCAGGCGAATCTCGGCGGTGCCTTTGAAACCCGTAACGAGCTTGACCCTGCCGCCCAGCACGTCTCTCAGGAACGTCGCCGCATGTTGAATGCTGGTATTGGGAACCGCGCCGACCACGACTTCCTTGGCGCCGCTCATGAAATCTTCCATCTTGGTGATGCCCGACTTCTTGGTGACCACCATGATGTATTTAAAGGTATCGGGCGCGCCGATGTAGTTGAATTTGGTCATATCGAATTGCACCGCTGACGAACCGTAAAGCTGCGATGGCCAGAGACCGCCGTCGAAGCTGTTGATCACCGTGCCATCCCTGGGCGCCTGATTATAGGTGTAGTTGGCGGATACCATGGTGCCGGCACCGACCA
>JAICHC010000941.1 GCA_025922795.1 Candidatus Binatia bacterium
CACCCTCGCTTGCTTGTCGTTCATCCATACAACTCGCGCGTAAGCTCACCCGAAGATTGCTTCTCATTCGGCATCCAGTCGTCCCGGACGTCACTATACCACTGCAACTGGCCCGGTTGACAGCGAGCGACTCGATGCCTCGCCCAGCAAAATTTCGGAGCAATTTCTCGCATCGCGAAGATCCCGTGGTGGCGCTGATGGAGGGGATTTGCTAGCATGGGCATCATCTTACGAGAGGACAATCCGCCGTGCCAAATCATTTACGCCGGTTTTTTCTACTGTCGTTCGCCTTGGCCTGGATCGGGTTGCCCGTAACGGCGCGGGCGCAAAAAGGGACGATCAAAATAGCCGTGCAAGTACCGCTTTCCGGCGAACAGGCGGCGCTCGGCGAACACATAAAACTCGGCGCCCAGTTGGCCGTTGAAGAGTCGAGTAAAGGATTCAAGGCGCTGGGCTACGACTTGATTCTGGTGCCGTACGATGACCAGGCAAAGCCCGAGGTCGGCGTCGCCAACGCGCGTAACCTGGTCGCCGATGCCGACGTGCTGGTGATGGTTGGGCATTTCAATTCCGGCGTCGCTCTGCCCGCCTCAGAAGTTTACAAAGACGCCATGTTGGCGATGATTTCGCCGGCAAATACCGCCACCGAGATCACCGACCGCGGCTATCCCAATGTCAACCGCGTATGCGGACGAGACGACGTTCAGGGACCGGTCGGCGCCCGGTTTGCGGCGCACGATTTGGAGCTCAAATCGGTTTACATCATCCACGATAAGACGCTTTACGGTCAAGGCGTAGCTGAGAATTTCCGTAACGCAGCCAAGAAGCTCGGCATGAAGGTTCTCGGCTTCGAAGGCACCGAAGAGCGTGCTAATTTTTCGCCAATGATCATCCCGCTCAAGGCGAAAAATCCGGCCCTGGTTTATTTCGGCGGCATCTACCATCAGGGCGGGCTGTTACTCAAACAACTGCGCGAGAAAGGGGTCAAGGCAAAATTCATGGGACCGGACGGTCTGGATTCGGCGGAGATGGTAAAAATCGCCGGCTCATCCGTAATAGATACTTACTACACTAGCGTGGCCGGCCCGCCGGCGGCCTATCCCGAAACCGCGGCCTTTGCCAGGAAATTCAAACAGCGCTTCGGCAAGGACGTCGAATCGTTCGGCATGTACGGCTATGACGCGACCTTGGTCGGCATCAAGGCGATCGAACAATGGATTAAAGCGAACGGCGGCAAGAAACCCGGCCGCGCCGATGTGAGTGCCGCGGTGCGCAAGCTAAAAGATTTCAAAGGAGTGACCGGGTCGATCGAATTCGACAACAAAGGCGATCCGGTTAAAGCAAAATATTTCGTCTTGCAGTTCGACAAACAGGTCTATCCCGGCAAAGTCGTCAAGATCATCGAACAGCGGGCGCCGGCACCGAGGACGTCCTAGCCGGCGGATGCACTCTCCGCCCAAATGGCCTAGCTACGAGCGATGGAGGATCGAAGATCGCTCGATCCTTCACCTTCTTCCCTCGAGCAACGAGACCCAATGAGGAAAAAGGTGCGCGTCGCGTTATTGTATGGCGGAAAATCCGCCGAGCATGAAATCTCGATCATCTCGGCGCGAAACATTTTTCGCGCCATCAACAAAGAAAAATATGAGATCGTCGCCGTCGCCATCGATCGGCAGGGCCGCTGGTTTCTCGATCAGGGCGCGCGTCTGCTGCGCGACCCGACGGCATCC
>JAICHC010000942.1 GCA_025922795.1 Candidatus Binatia bacterium
ACGCCCGCCGGTGACATACTCGCTGGGGAGCCTAGTCAAATAGGAAGCTTCGTCGGCGCCGCGCTTTTCCACCTCTTCATCGAGCCGGTCCATCATGTAAGGCACCCAGCCGATGCCCGATTCCAGATAGGCGATGCGGAGTGTTGGAAAGCGCTCGAACACGCCGCCGATAATCGTCGCGATCAACGCCATCATCTGCTCGGCGGGATGATCGATGGTATGGGCCGAGAGAAATTTGCGAAAACGCTGTCCACCGAGCGAATCCGCCGAGGTGCCGGTGTGGAATCCCAAGCCGACATCGAGACGCTCGGCCGCCGCGTAAATCGGATCATAGAGTGCGTCGCCGAAGTCGGGCATGTGCGGCACGTAAGTCGGCAGTACGCCCGCGCGGGCGCCGCGCTCGGTAACGGCGCGCGTTAGCTCTTCGGCTGCGGCTTGTGGATCTTGCGGTGCCAATAGCGCAGCGAACTTGAGCCGCGCCGGGTCGATCTTGCAAAAATGATAAAGCCAATCGTTGTAAGCCCGTGTGAGGGCGGTCGCGAAGTCGCGCTCGTGCAGGCTGCTCACGTGCAATCCGGCGGTCGGATAGAGCACCATCACGTCAATGCCGTCCTCATCCATCGCAGCGATCTGATCTTCAGGCCCTTCGGGCTTGGCGCCGAGCTTACCGCGCAGATCACGGTCCCAGGCATCGTTGGGAAACAAGTTGCGCCGCTGCCAGCGCGGTTCCAAAAATTCGCGCAGACCCGCTATAGACTCGCGCACATGCCCGTCGGCATCGATTACTTTGTAATCAGCCATATCCGCCTCGCTTTCTGAACCGCCTCAGAATCTCATGCTGAGGCATAGACGAAGAACTGTTTGTCTCAGGCTGCCGGAATCGCGGCATGCTCCGTGGAGTCTATGCTGAGTTCCGGCGCAGGATCTGCACGCGATGCAGGTCATTCAATTCATTCAACTGCGATCTAGCTGAGTCGGCGCTCTCGGCTGTGACGTTCTTCTCGTACGGCTCGATGGCCTTATTTTGGTTCTTTTACCGGCGGCTGCGCTCCCACCCAACCGTGCGGGGTAATATCGATCATCACGGCGTCGGGTCCCTTGTATTTCTCTTCGAAAAAACTCGTCGTCGCGGACTCGGGGCGGCCGAAGCGATACTCGGCCCCTTCCTGTTCCAGGCGGCGCCGGGTTTCCTCCATATCGTCGACCCAAAATCCAAAGTGGTGCAAGCCGAACACCGGTCCCAATCCATCCTGCCGGTCCGCCGCTTCGACGGTCTTAAAGCACAGCACCGCCAGGTTGATGGTGCCGTCGCTTAGATAAACGCCCTTGGCAATCGGTGAATCGGTGCGCCCGACTTCGACCATGTCGAACACGCGCTTATAAAACGCTGCGGTCTTCTCCGGATCTGGCGTATGCACAGCTATGTGTCTCAGCTTGGCCATAAAGCCTCCACCGTGGTTGGCGTTTTACCATTTCAGGACCAGCGCAGCAATTTGGGATCCCGCGATCCGTCGACGTTAACCATAAGTCACGTTCAGGAGACGCGTCAAGCAGTCCAATTACCGAGCAGCGCATGGGCGAGAGGTTGCAAAAGTTTGTCGCGAGTTAATTTTATAGGCCAACTCGGATCCAGGCTGAAGATCGTTATAGTGGGTTTAAAATCGAAAAGGGCCTTGTATCTCAGCTACCGCTGGGTTAGAAATAACTAAGCTATGATGAAAATA
>JAICHC010000943.1 GCA_025922795.1 Candidatus Binatia bacterium
AAGCCGGCGGGGATTTCATAGCTGACGATCTGCGCCGCCGAGCGCATGCCGCCGAGCAGCGACCATTTGTTGTTCGATGCCCAGCCGGCCATGAGAATGCCGACGACCACGAGCGAGGTGACCGCGAGAATATAGAGAATGCCGATATTGAGATCGGCAACGATCAAACCGGCGCCGAAGGGGATAACGACAAAGGTGCAGAGAAAGCCCACAAAAACCACGTACGGCGCCAAGGCAAACAGCTTGGCGTCGGCCGCCGCGGGAATCAGATCTTCTTTGAGCAGATTTTTAATGCCGTCGGCGAGCCACTGAAGGACGCCCTGCGGCCCGACCCGGTTCGGTCCGACCCGCGACTGCATGCGCGCCCACACGCGCCGTTCGAGCCAACTGGTCACGCCGGCCAGAGGTGCCACGAACACCGACAGCACGACCAACGCGACGAGCACCATCGCAATCGCGTACGCGACTTCTTTCGGCATGCCTGCAAACGCGCCGTCCTGGATCAACTGGTCGATATAAGCTTGCATAACCTGATAACGATTGCGATTTTACCGATCGATTTCCGGCGCATCGACGTCGAGGCTGCCAATCAGGGCGATCAGGTCCGCGACCATGATGCCTTTGCTGAGCTTGTCGATAATACTCATGGCAGTGTACGATCCAGTGCGAATGCGCACGCGATAGGGATATTCGCTGCCGTCGCTGACGACATAAAAACCCATATCGCCGCGCGGCGCCTCGACGCGCGCGTAGCACTCTCCTGCCGGCGGCCTGAACTTGCGCGGCACCTTCGAGATCGCCGGTCCTTTTGGCATCATCTTGAGGCATTGTCGCAAAATTTTGCAGCTTTCTTGCATCTCTCGAATGCGCACCCAGTAACGATCGAAGCTGTCACCGAGCGAGCCCACGTGGGCGGTGCCGATGGGAACTTCGAACTCCAATTCCGGATAAACCGAATAAGGAATGTCGCGCCGGATGTCCCACTTGATGCCCGAGCCGCGCAAATTGGGCCCGACCAGATTGTAGGAGAAAGCGTCTTCCTTGCTGACCACTGCCACGCCGGCCAGGCGCTCGATGAAAATCTTGTTGCCCGACAGCAAGCGATTGAACTCGGCAACGATCGGTTCGAAATGATCCAAAAACTCGAGTATTCTCGCGCAGGTTTCCGGCAAAATGTCGTACCCGACCCCGCCGATACGGATGTAATTATAGGTGAGCCGCGCGCCGCAGATTTCTTCCATCAGATTATTGATGGTTTCCCGTTCTCTGAGGGCATGCACGAACGGGGTCATGGCGCCGATGTCTTGGCCGAATGTGCCGACCGAAATCAAGTGGCTGGCGATACGGTTGAGCTCGCAGGCGATCACGCGGCAGAATTCGCCGCGCCGGGTCACTTCGGTTCCGGCGAGCTTCTCGGCTGCCAAACAAAACGCCTGGTTGGCGAACATAGCGGCCAGATAGTCGGCGCGGTCGGTATAGGGCACGTAACCGTGATAGGTCACCTTCTCGCCGATTTTTTCGATCGAACGATGCAAGTAACCGACATCGGGGATCGCTTCGCTGATGACTTCCCCGTCGGTTTTGACGACGAAGCGCAACACCCCATGTGTGCTCGGGTGCTGCGGCCCCACGCTGATCGTCATGTCTTCGGTATAGAACCCGCCCTGGGTTTCGGCTAATTCGTTCATCGCTATCCTAGCGCAGCAGTTTTTCCACCAGTG
>JAICHC010000944.1 GCA_025922795.1 Candidatus Binatia bacterium
ATCCGGGCGATGCAGATCAGGCTTCGCGCGAAAAAAATCGGCTACAAAAAGGAGTTTCTCAGAGAAATACTGCAAGAAGTCAGAGTGCGGGGAAATGATGTGAGGTTGACCTATAAGCTACCGATGACAGTGAGAACTCCTCGATCCGACGGCAAAAAGCCTCATAAAGAGGAGTTCTTTACACTGTCACATTTGGTGGAGCCGATGGGAGTCGAACCCACGACCTCTTGAATGCCATTCAAGCGCTCTCCCAACTGAGCTACGGCCCCAGGACAGGAAAGATCCAATACGAAGCAAAAGTAAGAGAGAGCGCTTCAAAAGTCAAATCGATCCGAACTCTCGCGTCCGTTCTTATCGCTGCATCCTGTTACTTTCTACGAACCATTTCTTCGGCGTGCTTGAGTGTCTGCTCGGTGATCTTGACGCCGCCGAGCATGCGCGCCAGTTCGCCGATCCGCTCGTCCTCGGACAATTGTTTGACGCGCGTGAACGTGCGCCCTTTCTCGACCGCTTTCTGAACGACGAAGTGAGCGTCGGCCATAGCCGCAATTTGCGGCAGATGCGTGACGCTGAGGACTTGATGGTGCGCCGCGACTTGCTTCAGTTTTTTCCCGACGATCTCCGCCACTCGCCCGCCAATACCGGCGTCAACCTCGTCAAAGAGCAGAGTCGACACGACGCCCGGTGTCAGCACTAACGCTTTGAGGGCCAACATCAAACGTGATAGCTCGCCGCCAGAAGCGATCCGGGCAAGCGGTTTGACCGGTTCTCCCGGATTGGGAGAAAAATAGAATTCCACCTGGTCCATGCCGCGCTCCGTGAGTCTTCGGCCCGCGATGAAAAACGGTGACTCATCGGATTTATCACCTTGCGTGAAGAAGCGAGCCTCAAAGGCGGTTTCCGGCATACCGAGGCTCCTGACTTCCTTTTCCATCTCGCGTTTCAATTTTTTCGCCGCGCGCTGCCGTTCATGGGAAATCTTCTCGGCCATATCCCAGGCGCCGTGCCGCGCTTCCGCGAAGGCTTTTTCCAAGCCGGTGATTTTTTCTTCATCGCGATCCAGGTTGTTGAGCGATGCGGTGATCTCCTCGTGCAGGCGCAGGATCTCGTCGATGTCCCGGTTGTACTTGCGTTTGAGACGGTGGATCTCGGCGAGACGGTCTTCAACCTGCTCCAGCGCGCGCCGGTCGAAATGCACGCGTTCGGCGTAGCGGCGCAGTTGCGCCGCCGCCTCTTGCAACTGGGCCAACGAGGACTCGAGCAGGTCGACCGTCGATTGAAGACTTCCGTCGATGGTCGCCAGGTCGCGCAATCGGACGGTGTACTTGCTTAGACAGGCAACAAGAGCGGCATCGCCTTCGTAAAGCAACTCCTCGCCCTCGCGACAGCCCTGATGCAACTTCTCGCTGTGCGCCAGAATGTTCTTTGTGGCACGGATCTCCTCCTCTTCGCCAGGTTGAAGCCGGGCCTGGCTGATCTCCTTGGCTTGTGCCTCGAACAGGCTCTTCTCGCGGCGCCGTTGCTCGAGCGAGTCGCGGGTTTTGTTCAATTCATTCCAGGTCCGAACCAGCGCGTCATACTTCTCCTTCATCGACCGGCTCGCCGCCACGTTCGCGAATCCATCAAGCAAACTTAAATGGGTTTCGGCTTGCAGCAATGTGTGATGCTCGTGCTGGCCGTAAATATGCACCAGCGAACCGCCGGCGAGTGCAAGCAC
>JAICHC010000945.1 GCA_025922795.1 Candidatus Binatia bacterium
GCTTACTACCGCTCCGTGATCGACGGCAAGGGCTTGAAGCACTCGAGGAAATGATCAAGCTCGGCGCCACCGCTGCAGTGGTTTACGGCACCGCCGGCGATCGCCTGCTCTGCGACGAAAGTTTCGCGGCGGTATGGGACGAGCTCCAGCGTTCGGGTCTGCCGCTGTGCGTGCATATGGGAATGAGCTACCCGCCGTTTCTGGATGTTTGCAACGGGTTGCTAGCCGCGCACGGTATCGGCATGAGCCTGCCGGGGATGATGGCCTTTGTCGCCATCGTCGGCTACGGCATGTTGGACCGTTATCCCAGTTTGAAAGTCGGCTTCCTCGAGTTCGGAGCGGAGTGGATCTTGTATATGGTACCGCGCCTCGATCACTATCTGCCGATCGATAGCAGCCAGATGCCGATCAAAAACGAACTGTCCCAAAAGACCATCGAAGAACAGGCAAAGTCCGGGCGAATTTTTATTGCCGGCGAAGCGGACGATCGAATGCTGCTGCACGAAATCGATTTACTTGGCGAGGATCAGATTCTCTACTCCTCCGACTTGCCCCACGGCGAAGGCCGGCACGACGCGGCGAAGGAGATTATTGCCCGCGAAGACATCACCGATTCCCAAAAGCGCAAGATTCTTTACGACAACGCAGTTAAGTTTTTCGGCGAACCGTAATTTTAAGCTTGTCCAATGCCGGCAAAGCATCCGGCAGTTCAAGAGTTCAACGTTCAATATGGCTGATCAAAAGATCCTCCCGATATGAAACAGGATTGCTTATCGCTGCTTTCGCTGCTGCTTCTTCTTGCTGCGACCGCACTGATCATGGCTCAGGTGTCTGCCGAGGCGGCGATGTCCACAACCGTCTCCTCGGCAAAGAAACCTAACTGGGATGAAACATTCGAGGGTGTCGTCCACGACGCGAAGAAAATCGCTGGGTTCGTCGCCGAGTATCGCTGGCTGAGTAATTATTTTCCTTGCCGAGTCGAGTGGGAGGGCCGCGTCTACGGCTCGGCGGAGGCAGCCTACCATTCGGGCAAGTATCCTGCGACGGACCGCGACGTGTTCACCAGGCTCGACGCCGACCCGGCGAGGAAACTTTCGCGCGTCAAGCCCTATGACAGCGCGGCTTGGGAAGCGCGCAAGGTGACGACGATGCGCGCAGTCATATGGGCGAAGTTTTCGCAGAATCCCGAGCTTGCGAAAAAACTCTTGGCGACGGGAGACCGCTACCTCGAGGAGACAAATTGGTGGGGCGATAAGATTTGGGGCGTTTACCGGGGCGAGGGGCAGAATCTCCTCGGCAAAATCATAATGGATGCCCGCGCGGGCCTGGCGGAAAAGCGCGCCGCTGCGCCGGGGAAAGCGAAATGAGGATAACAGCCGTCAAAAGCATGCCCTGAGACTCTCGAAGGGGTCAAAGGTTCAAGGACGGATGGTGATACGTTCAAATCGTTCAAGCGGTTCAATCGCTGCGCTCCCAAACGTGACCGGATAACAGCCGTTCAAAGTTCAATGTTCAAAGTTCAAGCGAAACGCAAGAACGTATCGGTTGCGGGATCGGAGTGAAGCTTGCGCGCGCGAATTGATGCACTAACGCTGGAAAACACGGTCTCATGGGAGGAAAAGCTGAAAACTGCTGAGGTATAGCGTGGTCCGACCTCCGAGAATTTTGCTCGACTTCAACCGATTGTTAGGCAACCGTATCCATAACTGA
>JAICHC010000946.1 GCA_025922795.1 Candidatus Binatia bacterium
ACGACAATGCTGATTCTCGGCTGACACCGCTGGGCCGCGAGATCGGACTGGTGGACGATGACCGCTGGGCACGCTTCCGAGAAAAATGCGAGCAGATCGACGTTATAGAACGCCGCCTAACCGGTTTATCCGTCGACCCGTCGCACTCCGAAAGACTCATAGAATTCGGCACGGCGCCGGTCAAGACAAAAACAAACTTGTTAGAACTGATGCGTCGGCCGGAAATAGATTTGAACCTCGCGGATGAGATCGCTCTCTATTTGGGCGACCGTGCAGAGCCGGTCGCGACCCGACAAGCCCGCGAGCAGGTTGAAATCCGCAGCAAGTATGGGGGATATCTTTCGCGTCAGCAGGACCAGGTCGACAGGCTCGCGCGGCTGGAGGAGTTTCCGATCCCCGCAAGTTTAGACTTCGCCAAAGTGTCCGGAATTAGTTACGAATCCCGCGAGAAGTTCACGAATGTGCGCCCCGAAACCATCGGTCAAGCCTCGCGCATACCTGGCGTCCGCCCGACCGACATCGCATTGCTCGTCGGCCATCTGCGAAGGCGCTAGCCGCGCAGAATTGCAATGATCTCTGCAGCCTTTTGATTTACAAGCGCTTTGTCACCGCGTGACTCCACGTTGAGTCGAACGATCGGCTCGGTGTTGCTGCTTCGTAAGTTAAACCGCCAGTCAGCAAACGCGATTGAAACGCCGTCAGTGTTGTCCTCGACGCCGCCTGGAAACGCATTTCGAACCCGTTCGATTGCAGCCGGCGCGTCGTCGACCACACTGTTGATCTCGCCGCTGACAGGAAATTTCGCCATCATTTCACCGACCAAATTGCTCAACGTCCTACCGCTTCGACTGATCAGCCGGGCTACCATCAAAAACGGAATCATGCCGCTATCGCAAAACCAATGCTCTTTAAAATAGTGGTGCGCGCTCATTTCCCCACCATAAGTCGCGTCTTCAGCGCGCATTCTCTCTTTTATGAACGCGTGACCGGTTTTGCACATGACCGGTCTGCCACCCAGGCGCTCGCAGATATCGAGCGTATTCCAAATACACCGCGGGTCGTGAATAATCGTCGCGCCCGGGTGATTCTCCAAGGTGTCTTGCACCAATAAGCCGACCATATAATAGCCGTCGACAAACGCGCCTGTCTCATCGAAGAAAAAACATCGGTCGTAATCGCCGTCCCACGCGACTCCGAAATCGAAGGTGTCGGCGCGCATTATGCCGCCCATCTCGACATGGCTTTCCTCCAAGATCGGGTTTGGAACGCCTTTCGGAAACGTTCCATCGGGTTCGAAGTCCAATTCGGTAACTTTCAAGGGGATTTTCGGCGCTAGCTCTCGAAGGGCTATCCCCGCGCAGCCGTTGCCAGGATTGGCGAGCACTGTTTGTGGCTTTAACGAGGACGCCGGGACGACAGAAACAAGATGCTGCACGAAATCATCGTAAACATCGCGTTGCGTGTACGATCCATTTCCTCTTCTTTTGAAATCTTGCTCGCGGACTCTACGTTCTATTTCCCAAAGGCCACTGTCGCCGCTTATGGGGCGGCTGCCTTCGCGGACTATTTTTAGGCCGTTGTATTCCGGCGGGTTGTGGCTTGCAGTGATCATCACCCCGCCGTCGTAGCCGTAGAAGGCGGTCGCGAAGTAGACCATCTCGGTCCCGATCAGGCCGAGGTGCACGACATCGACGCCGGCATCATTC
>JAICHC010000947.1 GCA_025922795.1 Candidatus Binatia bacterium
CATCGGGCGCGACGCCGTCGTCGTGACCGCGCTCGACCATGAATGGCCGCGGCGCAATCAGCGCAGCCATCTCCGCATAATTAAATGTCTGGCCAAGATTGAACTCCGGCATCTCGTACTCGATCGTGAACATGTAACTGTAGGGTGACTCGGTCGTGACGTTTTTCAGGATCCACTCGTTGAAATCAGCAGAGCAAATCGAAAGCGCATAACGATCCAGAACAGCGGGCACCCGCATCGCCGTTTTGCCACCATAAGAGAGACCGTAAAACCCGATCCGATCAGGATCGACGAATGGCTGCTCGCTTAGCCAGTCGAGAATCCGCTGGTGCTGGGCGATGATGATAGAGAACAGCGACTTGCCAAGCGGGTTGGCTTTGCGCTGGAGCACGCGGAACGCGTCGCGCCCGCGATATGGATTGTGCGGAGCGAACACCACAAAGCCGCGCTCTGCAAGTCGCGCCGAGAATGCTTTGTACGGTCCATAACCGCTACTCTTCGGGTCATCAGTGATCGTGTCCTTCGGCAATCCTTCAAGCCCATGCTGACAAACGACCACCGGCCGGCGCTCGCCGAGCTGCAAATCCTTCGGCAGGAGCAGCACCCCCCAGGCGAAAACGTCTGGATAGACGTCGAGCACGACATCGTAACCAGTCCATTTCGGCTTATCGTACGCTAAATGCGACCGAGGATTTGCGGGAATTGTCGGGCGCGGCAACTCGCCAAGAACTTTGCGCCAAAAATTCGTCCGGTGTGATGCAGTGGATGCCTCCAATTCGTCGACGGACTTCAAATTCAACGTTTTCCAGAACCGCTCCTGGCGCACGGACTCCGACAGACGCAGAATCCGTTGAGTGTGTTCGACCAGTTCGGCCACCTGACGCTGTTGACGATCGTCGGCAGAAACTGCCTTGATCTCCGGCACTGCCTTTTGAGCGAGTGGCGCTGATGAAAGGGTCGCGCCCAAGGCCTGGAGAAAGGCCTTCACAAACGCCGTAGAACCAAACGGGACCGGTGCTCCTTCGTTGCCGTGAAAGGATTGAATTTGCCATTTCAAGGATCGGGTCAAGGCGTGGGCGCGGCGAACCTCTCCGTCGGCGGTGTTAAAGTCAGGGGTGGTGATTTTTCCAGGCGCGGCCCCCGCGCGACCCGGCCGAGGCGCCGGCGGGCCGTCGATCTTCGGCGCTTCGCTGTGCTCGATGATCAATGTGCGCGGAGCAACAAGGCTCGCGATCTCCGCGTCGCCGAATTCGGTCAGCAGATTGAACACGTTGCGGTAGATCGGCTCTTCCCAGAGTCGCTGCCGAGAGTCGAAGTAACCACTGACCGCCGTGGCATGAATGCGCGGGTCAACTGCTGCGGCGTAAAGCGCGATCAAGCCACCTTCACCATAACCGATCACGCCAATCCGCCCGCCGTCGCGAGCCAGCCAGTCAACCGCTGCGAGCACTTTTTGCACTTCGTAGCCGATGATGTGCCGCCCCATTTGATAGGCCTGCCGATAAATCCATTCGCGATGGGGTTGGTTCGTGAAACGCTTCAGACGCGCGTTGCCGGACCAGTTGTCGCGCCGATCGACGAGAGTCGGAATCAGGACTTCACATCCACTCTCTGCCAGCTTGCGCGCAAACTGCGATTCGGCGGGAACCCCTGGCATCACTCCAAGGATCATCTCCGGTGTCTGGTCGGCATCGG
>JAICHC010000948.1 GCA_025922795.1 Candidatus Binatia bacterium
ATCGAGTTCGGCAAGTTGCACTATCCGGTCTATAATCCGCCGGAACACTTCACCCGAGAGGGCTACTTGCGTCAGTGGCTCGCGGAAGGCTTATATCGCCGCTACACCATCCGCGCCGGCACGGAGCGTAACGAATTCATCATCGAAAGCATTGAAGACCCGACGCGGTTGCCGAACTATACAGGTGAGAAGAACAGTCTCGACGACCCGGCGGTCGCCGCCGCCGTGAAAACCGTCGTTGACCGTCTGCGGGAGGAACTCGCCGTCATCGAGAAGACTGGGTTCATCAGTTACTTTCTCATCGTCGGGGATTTTGTTCGATATGGCCGCAGCATCGGCGTGTCGTGCGTGGCAAGGGGTTCGGCGGCTGGTTCCCTCGTCACGTTCCTACTCGAAATCTCTAATGTCGATCCGATCCGTTATGGCCTGCTCTTCGAGCGTTTTCTTAACCCGGAGCGTGTCAACCCGCCCGATATTGACATCGATTTTGCCGACGACCGCCGCGCGGACGTGATCGAATACGTGCGCAAGAAATACGGCAGCGATTGCGTCGCGCAAATCATCACCTTCGGCACGATGGGTGCGAAATCGGTCGTCCGCGATGTCGGCCGTGTCATGGGGCTGAGCTACGGGGAGTGCGACCGGCTCGCCAAGATGATTCCCAACGAACTGAAGATGACGCTGGACAAGGCGCTCGGGCAATCGCCCGATTTCAAGAAGGCCTTCGACTCGGAAGAAATAACGCGCGAATTGGTGGAAACGGCCCGCATCCTTGAAGACATCACGCGCAACGCCTCGGTCCACGCCGCCGGGGTCGTCATCGGTCCCGAGCCGCTCGTTAACTTGCTCCCGCTCAAGCAGGACGAGGATGGCACCATCGTCACGCACTATGCCATGGACCCCGTGGGCGAGCTTGGCTTGCTGAAGATGGACTTTCTGGGGCTGAAGACCCTCACTGTCATTCGCAATACGTGCGAGATGGTCAAGCGCACGAAGGGCATCGACATTGAGATCGATAACCTGCCGCTCGACGACGCGAAAGCTTACGAGATTCTCAATCGCGGCAACACGGTGGGTATCTTCCAATTGGAATCTGGCGGCATGCGCGATCTCTGCCGGAAATTCCAGATCAGCTCGATTGAGCACATTACGGCGCTGGTCGCCCTGTACCGCCCGGGACCGATGGACCTCATTCCGGACTTCATTCGGCGGCGCAAAGGCGAGGTGACGATCGAATACGAACATCCCCTCCTCGAGCCGATCGCGCGTGAGACTTACGGGGTGCTCATTTATCAGGAACAAGTGATGCAGGCGGCGCAAGTTCTGGCCGGTTACACGCTGGGAGCTGCCGATCTTCTCCGGCGCGCCATGGGCAAAAAGAAGCCGGAGGAAATGGCCAAGCAGCGCGAAATATTCGTCAAAGGCGCCGCCAAGGCGAACAACATTCCGGCTGCCAAGGCCAACCAAATTTTTGATTTGCTGGAGAAGTTCGCCGGTTATGGATTCAACAAGTCCCACGCCGCAGCCTACGCCATCGTCGCTTACCAAACGGCCTTTTTGAAAGCGAACTATCCGGTCGAGTTCCTGAGCGCGATGATGACTTACGACATGAACGACACGGCGAAACTGGCTGTGTTGATTCAGGAGGCGCGAACTTTCGGTGTGGAAGTCCTGCCGCCGGACGTCAACGAA
>JAICHC010000949.1 GCA_025922795.1 Candidatus Binatia bacterium
CAGGCGTTCCGGCACGCGGGTTATTTCGCGGCGCGGCTGGGCAAGCTGTATCACTACGGCGTGCCCACGGCGATTGGCACGGACGGCCACGACGATCCCGCGTCGTGGGAACTCGAGTCGAATCCGGCAGGAGTTGACCGAATCGAAGAACACCCGCGCATCTTCAGCCTCACACCCGGACAGTTTGGCGGCACGCTGAGCTGGTATGCCTCGCCGAAGGCGGATCAGTATCACACGGACGGCCTGCTGGCCGCTGATGCGGAATGGGTGCTCGAACGATGCGCCCGGCAAAAGGAACGTCCTTTTTTCCTCGCCGTCGGCTTTTTCCGCCCACACACGCCCTACGTCTCGCCGAAATCGTATTTCAATAAGTATCGCGAAGAAAAAATCCCGCTGGTGCAGGGCGTCGCCGAAGATCAGAAGGACATCCCGAAGGCGGCCCTCATGAGTTACAAAAAAGAGCAGGACAAACTTACCGACGATCTGCGCCGCGAAGCCAAACAGGCTTATTTGGCCAGCGTCAGTTTCATGGATGCGCAAGTTGGCAAAGTGCTTCGCGCGCTGGACCGGCTCGGTCTCAGCAAAAGCACGATCGTCGTTTTTACCAGCGACCATGGCTATCATTTGGGGGAACACGGCTTATGGCAAAAGATGAGTCTCTTTGAAGAAAGCGCGCGCGTGCCGCTCATCATCGCCGCGCCGGGTGTGTCCAAACCGGGCAGCGTCGTCGCGACGCCCGTCGGCCTGATCGACGTGGCGCCGACATTGACGGAACTCTGCGGCGTGAAAGGGCCCGAGCCGCTACAGGGCCAAAGCCTCGTGCCCATGCTCAAGGACGCTTCAGCGACCGGACGCGGCTGGGCGCTGAGTCAAGTAATGCGCCGCGGAGGCCGGAACGCGCAACGATTCCTCGGTTACAGCCTCCGCACGGCGCGCTGGCGTTACACCGAATGGGACGAAGGAAAACAAGGCCGCGAACTTTACGACCACGACGCCGATCCAAAGGAGATCACCAATCTCGCGGACGATCCCGCCCAGACCGAAACAGTGAAGGAATTGGCCGCCAAGCTCCGTGAGGCGGTGAACACAACGTATCCGGCTGACGGCAAAATTCCTGAAGTGCGCACGAACATGTGGGCGCCGAAGCTGACGAATCCGTGAAATGAAGTCGCGCACTCTGTACATTTTAGCGACTCTGCTGTTCGCCGGCGCCAGGATGGGCGCAGCCGAGCGAACGGCTCCAAACATCCTCTTCGCCATCGCCGATGACTGGGGCGCCCACGCCGGCGCGTACGGCACGGCATGGGTTGAAACGCCCGCCTTTGATCGGGTGGCGCGCGAAGGACTCCTGTTCAAACACGCCTACACGCCGAACGCAAAATGCGCTCCGTCACGGGCGATTCTGCTCACCGGCCGTCAATCATGGCAGCTCGAAGAAGCCGGAAACCACCTCTGTTATTTCCCGATAAAGTTCAAGACCTGGCCCGAAGCGCTCAGCGAGAAGGGATGGTTCGTGGGACACACCGGAAAAGGATGGGGGCCCGGCGTTGCGAAACATGCCGACGGCAAGCCGCGCGCCCTGATAGGTCGTGTGTTCAATAGACACACCGCTCCGCCACCGGCCAAAGGAATCTCCGCAAGCGATTATGCAGCCAGTTTCGCCGATTTTCTCGATGGCGCGCCGAAGGGA
>JAICHC010000950.1 GCA_025922795.1 Candidatus Binatia bacterium
GAAATCACCAGAGCGAAAACCCGCGATCTCAAGATCCCAAAGCGGCGATCCCTCCAAAGTCAACGCGAGCGCCGTCGTGGTTTCGTACTCAATCGGGACATCTACGCCGTCGATCTGCACCGAGCGCGTCGATTCCGGCGTAAAGAACTTTAGCGTCCCTGTGATTTTTCCCGACTTGAGCGTTCCACGCGGATCGTCGAGACGAAGAAAAGCTGTAACGGGAATCTTGATCCTGGGGGGGACGCGAGCGGACTGCTTGATCGTGAAGCCCTCAATGACCTCGATGGTTGCGGCCAGCGGCGCGCCGATCCCCGCGATGCGATAATGATTTTGCAGTCCGCGGATTTCGATGTCGGCCGCCGGTACGAAGTTGGTTAGGCGAAATCCGGCCCAGAGTAGCTCCGCCTGGTCGAACTCGACCGTAATTTCACCGAACGGTAGTTTAAACCGGCCTCCCCTGGGAACAGGGTATTCCTGCCCGTCTAACATCGCCGCGCGCGTGAGCGCCTGGTTGTAAATATCGGCCGCCCATCTGAATCGTGGATCGAGCCCCTTCGGCGGCGTGCCATGCTCGCCTCGAAAAAGAAACGCATAGGGGTAGACCGCCGAAGCGAGATAATAGGAGCGGTCGCCACTGTTTTGCGCATGGACAAACGAGAGCTCCGCCAACGCGAACACGCGATCCTCGTCGCCGTTGGGCGCCAAGCCGGCATGCATTACCGCCAGCGCTTTCTCCGGCTCATCTTCAAAGCGCTGGTAGAGATTCGAATTGATGAGATCTCGCGACGTAAACGAGCTCGGCATCTCGGCGGAAAGCACGTTGGCGGTGAGCGTATGATAGGCGATGCCAGGCTCGACGTAACGCACCCCGATTGGCGTCGCACAACCCGAGATCACAAAACCCAGGATCAGCGCAACGGGAAACCGGAGCGGCACGGCCGGCCCGAAGCGGGTTGGATCTCGCTTAGTTCGGTTTCTCGACTTTGTCTTTGCGTCGTCGATTACCTGCATACATGCTCGAAGGAGCTATCCACGCTAATCTGCTCAGGGGAACCAAGATTAGCAGAGTGACTGAACCACTGATCTTTGAACTGGGGGCACATGCAGCAGCCGCAGGCTGTGGCAAGATTTTGTTTCCATGATCTCGCACCGGCAATCCGTGTTCAACAAGCACGATGTCAGGGGTTCCCTGATTTCGCCTTACCAAATCCTTATAATCGGGCGCAAGTACATTGCAGTAAGAGGAAAAAATGTTCGTTGAACCAGCTTCTAATTGATCGTCCCGCCGGTTCGGAAAAGCCTGCTTGTGCGTGAACGGCGAATTTGCTAGGTCGCGGAGGAAGCCCTACTGGATCTGCAGGACAAAAAAAGCGCGCGGTGCCGGCTAAGGAACTGTCAGCGGGAGAGCGCACCGATCAAGAAACACCGCCTGCAGAAAATGTATCGCACTGCTGCAGGTTGCCGCTTTCGATGCCGCGGCGAAACCACCGCACCCGCTGCTCGGCGCTGCCGTGGGTGAAACCCTCGGGCACGACGTAGCCCTGCGCCCGCTTTTGCATTCGATCGTCGCCGATTTGCGCCGCGGCGTTCAACCCTTCTTCGACGTCTCCTTGCTCCAGGATGTTGCGCTCGCGATGCGCATGATTCGCCCAGATCCCGGCGAGGCAATCCGCCTGTAACTCGAGCC
>JAICHC010000951.1 GCA_025922795.1 Candidatus Binatia bacterium
ATCTATTCGAATCCTGGCTTAAACGGGTATTTTCGGTCAAGGATTCGAGCCGGCTCCTGCCCGGCCATGGCGGATTGCTCGACCGACTCGACAGCTTGATCTTTCCAGCCGTTTTTACCAGTACTTATCTGAAGGTCTTTCATCCGTGAAAACGATCGCGTTGCTTGGCTCGACGGGCTCGATCGGGGTCAGCACGCTTGCGCTCGTGCGTGAGTTTCCTGATCACTTCACGATCCACGGCATGGCGGCCGGGCGAAATCTAGCGCTGCTGGCCAAGCAAGTCAAAGAATTTTCACCCAAGTGCGTCGCCATCCAACACGAAGAAGACCTGCCGCGGCTGCGCCGTCTGCTCGGCAAGAACAAGGTGGAATTGTTTTTCGGCGAGGACGGCGCGTCGCGCGTCGCGACTGCCCCGGAAGTCGACGTCGTGCTTGCTGCGATCGTCGGCGGAGCCGGCCTGATGCCTTGCCTCACCGGCCTTCTCGCCGGCAAGGACATCGCGCTCGCCAACAAGGAAGCTTTGGTCATGGCCGGTGAGATTTTTGTCGACGCTGCCAAAAAAAAAGGCGTGAGCCTTCTGCCGGTCGACAGCGAGCACAGCGCGATCTTTCAGTGCTTGCAGGGCAATCAGCGCGCGGACGTCGACAAGATCATTTTGACAGCGTCCGGCGGCCCGTTTTTGCGTACGCCCTTGAGTCGATTGGAGAAGGTGACCGTGACACAGGCGTTAAAACATCCCAACTGGAAAATGGGTCAAAAAATCACCATCGACTCGGCGACCATGATGAATAAGGCGCTCGAGGTAATCGAAGCGCGATGGGAGTTCGACATGGCTCCCGGTTCCATCCAAGTGGTTATCCATCCCCAAAGCGTGGTTCACTCGATGGTGCGTTATCAAGACGGCGCGATCATCGCGCAATTAGGTATCCCCGATATGCGGATTCCGATCGCCTACGCCCTGTCCTATCCCGACCGACTGAAAGGCAGTTGGCGGCCTTTGGATTTGACGAAACATGGCGAACTAAGCTTTCTGCCGGTAGAAAAGAAGCGTTTCCCGGCCTTGTCCCTTGCCTATGATGCCCTGCGCGAGGGCGGCACGATGCCGGCGGTTCTCAACGGCGCAAACGAAGTTGCGGTGGCGGCTTTTTTAAGCGGCAGGATAGGATTTCGTGAAATTCATCGTATAATTACTAAGACGATGCAACGGCACCCAAGGCGTCATGCGACAGAAATCGGCGAAATTCTGGAAGTCGACCGCTGGGCGCGGCGTGAGGCATCGTCGCTCATCAATTAGCTAGTGTCTAAGGAGTTAAGTGGATGGAAAACTTGATCTACTCGATCGCAGCAGCGGTCGTCGGGCTCGGTTTGTTGATCGTGTTCCATGAGTTTGGACATTTCATCGTGGCGAAGCTATCCGGCGTTGGCGTACTGACCTTTTCGGTCGGCTTTGGTCCGAAACTGTGGGTTAAAAAGAGGGGTGAGACTGAATATGCGCTCAGCGCGTTTCCGCTTGGCGGCTATGTCAAGATGATCGGAGAGGATCCCGACGAACAGGTGCAGCAGACGGATATCGACCGGTCGTTTGCCCACAAGAATTTGCTTACGCGTACCGCGATCGTGTTCGCCGGCCCCGGCTTCAATCTGCTGCTCGCGGTATTGCTGCTGATGGTGGTTTTTACGTTTTA
>JAICHC010000952.1 GCA_025922795.1 Candidatus Binatia bacterium
CTGTCTTCTCCTTGACGTAAACATGAATGGCGCTGGCAACACCGACACCGGCAAGAAGAACGGCGATAAATACTGCGAGCTGCAAATAGCGCGATAGATTATCGGTAAATCTCGAGATCGTTGTCATCCGGCGGGTTACGGTATCGGTTTCCAGGCGCAGGCGCATAAGTTCCGGGCCAAGACGTTGTACGATATCATCGGGATTTACTTCCGCGGGCAGTTTAAAAAACACCCGATAGCGAACCCGGCTACCTTTTTGGACCAATTGCGCTTGATGAAAATGATCGAGGGGCACATAGATACGCGGATTGAGGAGCGAGAAAGCCAGCGTTTCGCCGGGAATTTTTAACAGCTTCGCAGCGATGCGAAACTCCTGCTCGCCGATGCGCAGCCGATCGCCGATGCGCGCATTAAACTGCAGCATAACCGTTTCATCGACGAAAGCATTGGCGCCGCTTTGAAAATCCTGGCGTGCCGACATCGGTTCGGTCTCCAGAGCGCCGTAATAAGGGAAATTGCCGCGAATCGCGCGGACTTCGACTAGTCGCGATTTGCCGCTCTCTGGAAAAAACGCCATCGACGCAAAACCGATTTGCCGCGACTGTTCGCCGCCGATTGATCTCAGCAAGTCTTCGGCCTCCGGTGAGAAAGGCTCGCGGCTTTGAATCACCAGATCTGCGCCGAGCAAACTCTTGGCACGGGCACTCACGCTGGTCTGCAGATTATCACGGAATGAAAATGACGCGACGATCGCGGCGACTCCCAGGACCACGCACGACATCGCCAGCAACATTGGTTTGATGCGCCGCCGGGCATCTCTAAAAGCCATCTTCCAAATCCACGCTCTAAGCATTGGCGACCTGGGATTCCCCGCCCTGCTTTCCCGTGTCCGAGAGTACTCTGCCGCCTTTCAGGCTGATGACCCGACTGGCTTGCTCGGTCAACTCCCGGTCATGGGTCACCAAGACCAGAGTTGTTCCGGCTTGAGCATTGAGTTGAAAAATGAGCCGCACGATCTCCCTGGCGGTTTCAATGTCGAGATTGCCGGTTGGTTCGTCGGCAAAAAGAATTCTCGGATGATTCACGAATGCACGGGCAATGGCCACACGCTGCTGCTCGCCGCCGGAAAGCTGAATTGGATAATGATGCAGCCGCGCGCCCAAACCAACCTGTCGCAGCAGATCTTCGGCGCGGCTGCGCGCGTGGTTTTCGCCTCGGATTTCAGCCGGCACCATGACATTTTCTAGCGCGGTGAGCGATGGGAGCAGCTGAAAGCTCTGGAAAACAAAACCGACAAACTGGTTGCGTACGCGGGAAAGCTCTTCTTCGCTCGCCGAATGCATGGCAGTGCCGTTTAAAAACACAGCTCCTTCAGTAGGCTGTTCAAGGCCGGCGCAGATGGCGATCAACGTCGTCTTACCGCTGCCGGAGGGACCCACGATAGCGCAGGCGCTGCCCGTTTCGATTGCAAACGAGATATCGTGAAGAATGGTTACGGACTTATCACCGCTCTTAAAAAGCTTGTTCAAATGCTCTACGCTTAAAATAGTTGTTTCCATTGGCCATTTTTCGTAATTGAGTCGTCGAGGTAAGGAACGGCAGGATGAATCGCGATAGCATCGATAGATCAGTTACGCCTCAGTCTAGAATTTTAGCGTGCCTAACACAACGCGCCTCC
>JAICHC010000953.1 GCA_025922795.1 Candidatus Binatia bacterium
CGACCCTCCTTGTCTCGGCCTCGTTTTATCACGAACTCGAAAGCTTCTTTGAACGGAAGCTATCACTCTGAATACGATCAAGTCAAAGAAAGCGCGCGCGAGAGAGTGGTCATTTAGGAATCGCTATAAGAATAGAGAAGGATTTCAGATCGTCACGGCGTCGGCAGGGCTAACATTTAAGGGGCCACCACCAGCGCGTCCACCGTAAAGGCGCCCTGACCTTTGGGCAGCACCATCACTGGATTCAGATCCAGCTCGGCGATCTGATCGCGCAGATCATGAGCGAGCCAGGAGAGCCGCGCAGCCATCTCGGCGAAGGCTTCGACATCGGCGGGCGGCGCGCCGCGCGCGCCGGAGAAAACCGTTGCTCCTTTCAAGTTGTCTAAAGCGCGGCGAGCTTCGCCGGCGCTGATCGGCGGGATTCGTATTTCCACATCAGCGAGGATTTCGACGAAGACACCGCCGAGTCCAAGAACCAGCGTCGGTCCGAGCTGTTGGTCGCGGGAAATGCCAAGCAGGCACTCGACGCCTCTGAGTTGCTTCTGGACCAAGACGCCCTCGATTTCAGCCTCGGGTTTCTCGGTTCGAACGTTAGCGATCATTTCTCGGTAGGCGGTTTCCACTTCCTCGCGACCTTTCAAGCCCAGGCGGAGCGCGCCGACCTCCGTTTTGTGCGCTATGTTCGCGGATGCGATTTTGAGCACGCATGGATAGCCGAGTTTCTCCGCTTCGGCGACCGCTTCGCCCACCGAACGGACAAGCACGGTTGGCGCCTCGGTGATTCCGTAGGCTTGCAATAATTCATGGGTGGCCTGGTAAGGCATCACCCTACTGCCGAGTTGCCGAGCTGCCGGTACGGCGCCGGATCGCATGACCGGAACGAATCGTCCGATGGCGCGATCGCGTTCGCTTTTACGCAGGCGACTCATAGCGCGGATCGATTTGCGATAATCGCCGCTGAAGGTGAGACCAAGCTCGTTCAGTTTGTCGTGCCAGACCGGAGCGGGCGGTTCACTGGCGCGCGTCAGCACGAAAACTCGCTTATCGTGGGCACGGCTCAAGTCGGAAATTTGCCGATACAATGTTTCCGACGACGGGGTGATCGTGTCGGGCAAATTCAGCCGCACCCCAAGCATGTCGATCTTCGGTTCCTGAAAAAATTTCTGCAGGCAAAGGTGAAAACCTTCAGGGTTGATTCTTTGCAAGTCTTCGACGTCGAGCGGATTGCCCAGCAGTGTCGGCTTATCGAGGCTTTCGACCAGCACTTTTTGTGTTTCGGGGCTGAGATCCGGCACTTCCACACCTTCCTGATCGGCGATGTCCGACAGCAAGGTGCAATCGCCGCCCGAAATCGTCATCAGTCCGACGCCGCGCTCGTGCTTGTCCGGACGAAGTTTGGCGCCGGCGAATAATGCCGTGGTATCGATCAGGTCGTCGAGATCGTTGACGATGATCGCGCCGTGCTGCTCGAAGAATGCGTCCCAAACTGCGGCGGACCCGGCGAGTTGGCCGGTATGGGCGATGACGTTGCGCTTGGCGCGTTCGGTCTTGCCGGCGCGCAGGACCAGTACGCTCTTGCCATTGGCGATTGCCCGATCGAGAGCGGCGGCAAAGCGTCCAGGTTCTTTGGGCGCCGCTTCGAAGTAGGTGGCAATGACTTCGATTTCAGCGCATTC
>JAICHC010000954.1 GCA_025922795.1 Candidatus Binatia bacterium
CATGCAGCATGCAAGGTACTGAAAAACTTTGACGGATTCTAGCAAAAAGGCTATTTTCAATCAGAATTTTTGCGCGAGAATTCGCTTGCCCCGCCGCAACCAATACCCACTGTTTTTTTCCATTGTCGTATTACCGCTGATTTTGGCCGCGTGCCGAGCGCCATCGCACGATCGGCCCAAAGGCTATTTGGTTGCCGGTATCGAAAGCAATCCGCTCCAGCTCGATCCACGTTATGCCACCGATGCCAACTCCGTGCGCATCGGAAATCTGATCTACAATTCGCTGTTACGCTACGACGAACGATCGCAATTGCAGCCGGAGTTGGCCAAAAATTGGCGCATGCTCGATGACCGCACTTATGTTCTTGATCTGCGCCAAGACGTGAACTTTCACAACGGGAAGCGGCTCACCGCCGCGGACGTAAAATACACCTACGAATCCATTTTGGACCCCAACTCTCTTTCACCGAAACGGGGCTTGTTGCGGCCTCTCGAAGCCATCGATCAAGTCGGCAGCCATCAACTGCGCTTTCGTTTGCGCGCGCCGCATGCGCCTTTCATCGAGCAATTCACAATGGGCATCGTGCCGGCGGGCGCCGGAAAGCCCGCCGCTTCGAATTATGAACCGCCGCCGGGGTCGGGACCGTTTCGTTTAAAAACGCTGGAATCCGGCGAAAAAGTCACACTGAGAGCCAATGTGAATTATTGGGAAGGCCGCCCGGGATTGGCCGGAGTCGTTTTCAAAATCGTTCCTGACGCTCTCGTGCGCGTGCTCGAGTTCAAGCAGGGCTCCATCGACTTCATGCAGAATGACCTGGAGCCCGAGATGCTGCCCTGGCTCAAGCAAAATACCGACGCCCGCGTCGAGATGAACCAGGGAACGACGTTTCAGTACATCGGGATTAATTTAACTCACCCGATTTTACGCCATCAGAAAGTTCGCCAGGCCATCGCCTGCGCCATCGATCGCGACAGCGTCATTCGCCATATGCTCAAGAACATTGTCAGCGAGGCCACCGGCCTGCTCTCGCCGCATAACTGGGCTTACGATGAGAGCGCGCGGCGCTGGCCTTATAATCCCGCTCGCGCCAAACAGCTGCTCGACGAGGCCGGTTTTATCGATCCGGACGGTGACGGACCGCGGCCGCGCTTTAGGCTCTCGTTCAAGACCACCAACGTCGATCTGCGCCGGCGCATCGCGGAAGCATTCAAGGAACAGTTGCTCCGGGTGGGTATCGAGATCGAGCTGCGCAGCTACGAATGGGGCACTTTCTTTAGCGACATCAAATCCGGCAACTTTCATCTCTATTCGCTCGCCTGGGTCGGCATCGAAGACCCGGACATTTATCATCAGATTTTTCACTCTTCGAGCGTACCGCCGAACGGCGACAACCGCGGCCGTTACCGAAACTCCGACGTCGATCGGCTATTGGAGCAAGGACGCGTGACTCTCGATCGCAGCGAGCGACAAGTGATTTACCGTCGCGTGCAAAGGCTTCTCGCTGAGGATCTTCCCTATGTGCCGCTCTGGTGGTGGAAAAATGTCATTGTCAAGCAGCGCGAGCTGCGCGGTTTTGTTGCTTATCCCGATGGCGAACTGATCTCCCTGAAAAAGGCCACCTTCGGCTAGCTATCCCGTGAAACAATTTTTACTTCGGCGCCTGGCGCTGCTCG
>JAICHC010000955.1 GCA_025922795.1 Candidatus Binatia bacterium
GACGAGATGCAGCAGTTTTTTAGCCGGCTCGGCTTCGTTCACGGCAAGATGCTGCACTATCAAAAAGAAATCTCCGGCTGATTGCGGTCCACTGACCATGGATTTTCGGCGCGATGAGCAAGAAGGTCAGCTGCGCAAAAGGCTCGGGTCGTGGAAACGCCACAATCCGAGCGTCGAGCATAATCCGGACGATCTCGAGCGCGACGCTTGCGGACTGGCGCGACGACTGGGCACAGACGGCTTCATGGGTTACGCGATCCCCCATCAATACGGGGGCGTGCGCGAAACCGTTCAGGCCCGTGATCTGTGCGTCATCCGCGAGGAATTAGCATCGCACTCAGCCCTGGCGGACGTGATGTTCGGTGTCCAGGCTCTCGGCAGCTATCCTATTGTCATAGCGGGCACGGCAGAGCAAAAGCAAAAATACCTACCGCCGTTAGCGACTGCCGAAAACATCGCGGCATTCGCGTTGACCGAACCCGAAGCAGGGTCGGACGCTGCGGCGATTCGCACAAGGGCGACAAAAGTCAGCGGCGGTTACCGCCTGGATGGCAGCAAGTGTTTTATCTCCAACGCAGGGATCGCTCACACCTACGTCGTTTTCGCCTCGACAGAACCAAATGTCAGGGCCAAAGGCATTAGCGCGTTTATCGTGCAGGCCGATGCTCCCGGCTTCTCAGTCAAGGAAAAAACCCGGCTGCTTTCGCCTCATCCGATCGGCGTTTTGTCCCTCGACAACTGTTTCGTGCCGCAGCAGCAGAGGCTCGGAACCGACGGGGAAGGGCTGAGCATTGCGTTTCGGACTCTGGACACGTTGCGCTCGACCGTCGGCGCCGCCGCCGTCGGTTTCGCGCGCAGAGCTTTGTCCGAAGCGCTCGCTTACAGTCAAAGCCGGAGACAATTCGGCCGCCCCATCGGAGATTTTCAAGGGATTCAATTTAAACTTGCCGACATGGCTGCAGATTTAGAGGCAGCGCGTCTGCTCGTCCACCAAGCCGCCTGGGCCCATGACATGCAAGACCCGGAGCTGCCGCTCAAATCATCCATCGCCAAGCTCTTTGCCACGGAAGCTGCCCAGAGAATCGTCGACCAGGCGTTGCAGATTCACGGCGGCAATGGCGTCGTCGAGGGCCATATCATGGAACGGCTCTACCGCGACGTGCGCGCTCTGCGCATTTACGAAGGTTCCTCCGAAATGCAAAAACTGGTGATCGCCAAGAGCCTCATGCACAAGGAACGCACTTATGGATCTTGAGCTAACTAACGGATGAGTTGGCCGAAGTTCAGAAATCGGCTCGGGATTTCGCCGAAAAAGAGATCGCCCCGACGGCAGCGAAGGACGACCGGGAACATCGACTTGTTGGACTTGAAGCTGATGAAGTTCGACGAACTAAAACTTGCGTTTCCGTAGGCAATCGCTTCTTATCGCCTGCGCCCGCTAGGCACGCGAATACTGCATCGCTTTCCTCACCCGGCTTTCGGCCATCTCGATGGCGGCTTGGCGCGGCAGCGTAGCTCTCTTCTTGGCGTTGGCCAATACCTCTTCGGTGTTGGCGCGAATTTTTTCTTCGATCGTTTGGAACGCTTGAGATTGAGTGCCGCCGTGATACTCCACCGACGCGCAGATAACGCCGCCGGCGTTGGCGATGAAATCGGGAATTACC
>JAICHC010000956.1 GCA_025922795.1 Candidatus Binatia bacterium
CGGCCGCGCTGTTCGCGATCGCCTCCGCCGGCTATTCCGCATTCCTATTCGCGCAGGCGCGCGGGCGCGATTTTTGGCAAAGCCCGATGCTGTTCTGGCATTTGATCGTCAAAGCGATCAGCGCCGGCGCCGCCGTGCTGATTCTGATCGGATCGCTGGAGCTGCTCACGCCTTATCAATTCATCAGCCCGCAGCTGTTTTTTTGGCTCCTCCATATTTTGCTGGTTTCTTTGCTGGCCGGGTTGGCGCTGGTTTTCGGCGACCTGTTCATCAAGCATGGCACCGAAGACGCGGTTCGCTCCAGTGAATTGTTGCTCAAAGGCCGGTTATGGAAGTCATTTTGGATTTTGGCCGTGGGCTTGGGCGTCGCCGTGCCTGCGATCTTGATTTTCTTGCCGCTCGGGTCCCTTTTGCCGAATGTCGCGGCGGCGGTGCTCGCGCTCTTTGGTTTGTGGTTTTACGAGCACTTGTGGATCAAAGCCGGCCAAGCCGTGCCGCTGAGTTAAGGAAGTATCATCATGTCGGATAATCGAACTCCTCTTGATCCGTCGGCGCAAAGACTCGAGCCCGCCAGCGGTCTGGCCAGCTATCCGCCCGTGGAAAAATGGGATGACTGGGTCGAATACGATACCGCGCAGTGGCCGCGCAAGGTCGAAAAGCATTGCCGGATCATTCCGACGATTTGCTTCAACTGCGAGGCGGGCTGCGGTTTGCTCGCATTCGTCGAGAAAGAGACTCATCGCATCCGCCGCTTCGAAGGTAATCCGGAGCACCCCGGCAGCCGCGGCCGAAACTGCGCCAAGGGGCCGGCGACGCTCAACCAAGTCACCGACCCGGAGCGCATTCGCTATCCGCTCAAACGAGTCGGCAGCCGCGGGGAGGGAAAATGGCAGCGGGTCTCCTGGGATGAGGTGCTCGACGATCTGGGCGGGCGCATTCGCAAGGCGCTGCAGGAAGACCGGCGTAACGAGATCATGTATCACGTCGGCCGTCCGGGACATGAGCTGCTTTATCACCAGAGAATTTTGCATTCCTGGGGGATCGACGGCCACAATAGCCACACCAACGTTTGCTCAGCCGGCGCGCGCGCCGGCTACGCTTTCTGGTCGGGCATCGACCGTCCGTCTCCGGACCACGCCCATGCGCGCTTTATTCTGTTGCTCAGCTCGCACCTTGAAGCCGGCCATTACTTTAATCCGCACGCGCAAAGAATTATCGAAGGCAAGGAGCGCGGCGCCAAACTCTGCGTTATCGATACCCGCTTGTCGAATACCGCGTCGAAAGCCGACTATTGGATTTCCTCCTGGCCGGGCAGCGAGGCGGCGATCCTGCTGGCGATGTGCAATGTCTTGCTCCAAGAAAATCTCTTCGACCGCCAATTCGTGCGCCAGTGGGTCAACTGGGAAGAGTACCTGCGCGAAGAGCATGCGGCCCAGCCGCAAACATTTCAGTCCTTCGTCCAGATTCTCAAGGACACCTATGCTCAATACACTCCCGAGTTCGCCGCCAAGGAGGCCGGTATCGACCCTAAAGTGATTGTCGAAGTCGCGCGTGAAATTGCGGATGCGGGCGCGGCTTTTTCTTCGCACGTCTGGCGCAATACGGCGGCGGGAAATCTCGGTGGCTGGCAAGTGGCGCGCGCCCTGCAG
>JAICHC010000957.1 GCA_025922795.1 Candidatus Binatia bacterium
ATCCACGCTCGTCTTCATTCCCGCCGCTTGCGCGTTTGCGAGCAAACGCGCCGCGCGGGTGCCATATTTCGCGTCGGAATCGTCCAAAGCGTCCAGTAGCAAAAGGTAACCCAGATGAAAGATAGCTGCCTTCGTCTTCGCGAAATCCACATCATCGCCCCGCCAGAGCGCATTCGCGCCGCGATAATGGAAGAATGTCCGCCGGCCATTCGCCTCCTCGGTCATCACGTCCGTGTAGGACGTATCCGCGACGGTCGTGGTCCGCAAAAACTTCGTATCGATCTTATTCGCCTTGCAATCCGCGATGATTGCTTCGCCCAAGGCGTCCTTGCCCACCAGGCCCGCCCCACTGAGCGGGAAATCCACGCCCAGTTTGGCCAGGTCCAACAGCACGTTATACGGGGCGCCGCCCGTGCCTTGCGATTGCCCGCGGATATTTGCCAACTGTTCGCGCTGGGGAAAAACATCGATCAATTTCACCTGATCGATGATCCAATTGCCGCCGGCCAGCAGGCCGCGCCGGTTTGATGACCCTTTTCTTTTCATGTTATGGAAACTCGCATCGTCTTTTCACCGGGGAAAGCAGGAATGTGCCGCCCGCAGTGTCTCGGAATATATCGTGTAGTCGGCCCAAGTGAACGGGCGCGCGGCCTTTCTGGCAAGCCAAAAGAACATGCTACTCAACGTTTTGCGCTTGCTCGCGGAACTTCTCCAACTCCGTCTTGAGCACCACCACTTCACGGGAGATCGCGCTGTCGTTCGCCTTCGACCCAATCGTGTTGATTTCGCGATTCATCTCCTGCGCCAAAAAGTCGAGCATCCGGCCTACCGGCTCATCCTTCTTCAAGCTGTCATCAAACTGCTGAAAGTGGCTCGCCAGCCGCGTCAACTCTTCGGAAATGTCTGACCGATCCGCGAAATAGACCACTTCCTTGAGCAACCGTTCTTCTTCGAGCGCCAGATCGGTAATCCCCGCCGACTTGATCCGGTCAATGAGTTGCTCGCGATAGCGTTGCTGCACCTGCGGCGCCTGCTTCTGAATGCGCGCTACCGCCTGGCGCATGGTCGCGATTCGCTCGGCCAGGTCTTTGCGCAAATGCGCGCCCTCGCGTGCGCGGACCTTCACGAGCATGCCGAGCGCCTGCTTCAACGATTTCTCCACCGCCGGCCAAAAGTGCTCCGCGTCGGCCATCTCTTCGTTCGTCTGAAGCACCCCCGGCGCGCGCAAAAGCAAATCGAGCGAAACCGAGCCGCTGAGATTCAACTCCTTCGCCAGCTTCTCCAACTCACGCGCATAAGCTTTGGCGAGCGATTTGTTGATGTGCGCCCGGGCCGCTTCCTTCCCTTCAATTGCGTGCAAGGATACCCGCGCTGTTACCCGGCCGCGCGCCACGCGCCGATTGATCTCGTCGCGCATCTGCGCCTCAAGCACTTCGAGCTCACGCGGCAAGTTCATGCTCAGTTCACTTTGCTTGCGGTTGACCGAACTGAGTTCGACCGTCACTTTGAATCCGTTCCGGGAACACTCGCCCCAGCCGTGACCCGTCATCGATTTCATGCCGCGCGAACTATGGCGAAAACCGGCGCCTTCTGTCCATCCCAACAATTGCGTTGTCACGCATCGACAGAGGCGTACATTTGGA
>JAICHC010000958.1 GCA_025922795.1 Candidatus Binatia bacterium
ACTAACGAGTTCGGTAGTTAGTAAACCTACTGGGACGAAGGGGCGAGTCGTGGAAAGCGCAGGCACCAGGACTCAAAGGACGCTTTCGCATCCACGCCCAAAATTAGCACTCGGGGCGTGGCTCGGGTGTTGGCCGACGACGCCCAGACGCTTTGCCTGCGCTTGGAACGAGTCGTCCCTTCGTGTCCAACAAACCCTGTTGTCTAGATACTTATGAACTCCTTAATAACTCCGGCGTGAATCTTTGTACCGCAGGGGATGGAAAATTACGTCTGGAATGCGCGATGGCCAGACGGCGCGCGTGGTAATCCCACTATGCAGGCATCCTCATGCCGCCGATTTGGATTTTGCCTGTGCCCGCTGCCGCAGTCGCGGCAAAACATCGCGGCCGTAACCCTCTATAAACGCGCGCTGATCCGGACCGGCGGCATGGAAGAAGATGTGATCGAAGCCGAGATCGATATATTTTTGAGCGAGTTTGACATGTTCCTCCGGATCCGAAGAGATGCATACGGCCTCGCGAATCGTATCCGCACCCACCACTTTGCCGTTCTGCTCGGAAGTCTCCGGCGTATAGATTCGCTCCGTAAATAGCGCGGGCACAAAAGTTCCGGCCCAGAAGGCTTTTCTGCACTCGATCGCTTTTTCTTCATCAGCCGTATAGTCGACGGCCAGCTCGATCATTCGCGGCATTCGGCTTGGGTCCTTCCCTGCCTCTTTCGCCCCGGCATTGAAGTTGTCGAAGATGCCGTTGTACGTTTCTGTTGCCTCTCCGCCAACGGTGATCAATCCGTCCCCGTATTTACCGGCAAAATGTGCGCTGTTTGGAACCAACGTAGAAATGTAAATCGAAATCACATCGCTGGGGAGCGTATACAGTTTTGCCTTCCGCGTCTGATAGTAAGTGCCCTTGTGCGTGATTTTCTCGCCGCTCCATAAAGCGCGAATCACATCGATCGCTTCAGCCAGCTGCGCTCGACGCACGTTGTATTCTGGCCATTGTCCCGTTGCAGCGAACTCGTTGAGTGCTTCACCCGTCCCAACTCCGAGGAAAAAGCGCTTTGGCGCGAGCCAAGCCACGGTGGCCGCCGCTTGCGCAATGACCGCCGGATCATACCTTAACGTAGGACAGGTCACGCCGGTGCCCACCGTGATTTTTCTTGTTTTTGCCGCTACGGCTCCCAGCCACGTCCAGACAAAACACGCGTGGCCTCTTTCAGCCCAGGGATGAAAATGGTCACTAGCGTCGATGATATCAAACCCGGCCTCTTCGGCCGCGATTGCGTAATCGAGCAGCTCGTCCGGCGGATATTGTTCAGTTCCAGCTTTCCAACCGAGCTTTAGCATTCTTTATCGCCTTTCGCTTTCAGTCATCGAACGAAAAAGAAGATTTTGACCGCTGCGCCCGTGTCGACACCGGTCGCATGTGTGCTGTGCCATGGCTGCGATAAACCTGCCGCTAAAGTCCCTGTTTAGGGACAATGAGCAACGAAACTTTTCAAAAAATCAGGATTTCGTGACCTCCTGTTTGCTATTGAATGCTCAGTGCAAGGTGTGCGCCATCGGCTCGCAATGGTGAGTGCTCGCTAGGAAGCTCGAAGTGGCGCCGCTCGTCTGCATCTGCGATTTTTCTCGGTCTTAA
>JAICHC010000959.1 GCA_025922795.1 Candidatus Binatia bacterium
GACCTGTCTATGTGAATCCGGGACGCCGTCATGGAAATTTTACGCCGAAGATCTAGATCTGGCCCTGGACGGAGTGGGCACAGTCAAAAACGGCTATTTCTACGTCATGGACGTGCCGGTGTTCTACTTGCCGTACGGGCTTTTTCCGCTGAATACCGAAAGGCAGTCGGGTCTTCTCTTTCCCACCTTCGGCCACTCGACCGAAGATGGCTTCCGGTTTTCGCAGCCATTTTTCTGGGCGATCTCAAAGAGCACCGATGCGACCGTGGCCTTCGATTTCGAAACCCGCGCGCGCTTTGGCTTTCTCGGCGAATTCCGCACGATTTTCGATCGCGATTCGGATTTTCGCATCCATGGCTCCTATTTCAACGAACGACTGAGACAAAATGAGCAAACCGACGTGGTCAACCGAACGATCGCCGACCAAGACATTCCACAAAACCGCTGGAGCCTGATCGGCACGCATCGCTACACCACTCCGGCCGATTGGCTGACCTTCAGCGATTTTGCAGTCTACCGAGACGATCTGTTTACGCGCGAGCTGATTGGCAGGTTTGATATCTCAGGATTTGAAGCATCGAGTATCCAGCGCAGCCGTTTCAGCAAATCGCGATTTGGCGCGTTTCGGGGCTGGAACGACGTATTTCTCAAAAGTGAATGGGACTTTTATCAGGATTTCATCCAACCCGATGCCATCACGCTCCACCGTACCCCGCAACTCGCCTATTGGGGCCGCCGTTTCCTCAGCGGCTTCCCTCTCGAGTTTCGCTGGCGCGCGGAAGGGGTCAACTACATCAGAAGGGAAGGCGGCGACGGCTTGCGTCTCGATCTCAGACCGGAGTTTGTGCTGCCGTTCCGGCTGCCCTCGCACCTGTTCGGATCGGTCAGCGCCGCGCCGCGCGAGACGATGTACCACCTGTACTCGCCGGTCCAAGCTTCGGACCGAAATATCTTCCGCGAGCTGTTCGAGATTCGCGGTAACCTGGGTACGTCGCTCAGCCGGGTCTTCAACTTCAATCGCCTGGGACTGAGCCGGGTCAAACATGTGATCGAGCCCGAGCTCAGTTACCTGTTCGTGCCGCGCACCGATCAAAGCCATATACCGATCATGGACGAGGTCGACCGGATCAACCGGCGCAATGTTTTGACCTTTGCGCTGACCAATCGTCTATGGGGAAAAGCTTCCGGCGGTATCCCAGCGCCCGCCGAAAGCGACGTCGAACTGCTCGTTCCGGGAGTGATTGGCGATGTGCGGCGGATGGCGTTGCTTCGACTGGCCTTGAGCTACGATATCGATAAAGAACGAAACGGCGGCGACAGCTTGTCCGATCTCGATCTCAACTTGCGATTTGCTCCCCTGTCGTATCTCTACGTCGATCTCGACGGCGGCATCAATCCCGGGGCCTGGGAAATAAGCCAGGCGCGGCTGGCTTTCGGCCTCACCGATCCGCGCCCAGTGCGCCGAACCCTCGATCCGGATTTCAACCGGCCCAACTCACTCGGGTTGAGCTATCACTATCTGCGCCGTGGCCCCAATGGCTTTCTCGCCGAAGACGCCAATATCGATCTCGACGCGCCCGCGGACTGCACTGCCCATCCAAGCGATCCGCGCTGCCCAGAGACCGGTTTCGATCGAAACA
>JAICHC010000960.1 GCA_025922795.1 Candidatus Binatia bacterium
CACGCAGTTTGCCGAGATCTATACGTTGGCGCAGGTGGCGCCCGGCCCCAATGTCATGTACGTCACTCTGATCGGCTGGCAGCTGGCGGGGTGGGCAGGCGCAGCCGCGACCACGATCCCACTTCTCGTGCCGGCGACCACCCTCACTTTGCTGGTCGGGCACCTCAACGAGCGCTATCCGAATGCCTCGATCGGCCGCGCCATCCGCCGCGGGCTGACGCCGATTACGATTGGCCTGATGTTCGCGAGCGCGACTATTCTGATGCGGGCGGTGAATCACGACTGGCGCGGATACCTGATCACACTACTCACGGTAGCATTAGTTCTGCGCAAGCCATGGAACCCATTATGGCTACTCGCCGGCGGCGCGCTCGCCGGCATCCTCGGTCTCGTCTGAACCCACCCCGCCCGCTCTTAAGCCATGGTTCTTTCTCTCACGGGTTGGCTGCTGGCGCTCAAAGCATTGTCGCTCCTCAGTGAGCGTCGCGACTACTCTCGGTGAAAACCGCGAGAAGCTAAGCAGCCCAGCGATCGATCAGGCTGACCTGCAAGCGTTCGTCCTTCTCCGTTCTTACCTGTGCCGAAGGACGCATCGAGAGGACCGGGCAGGGGGCATGCCGGACCACCCGCTCTGTCACGGTTGCGCCAAACAGACGCCTGAGACTCCCTTCCCGGCCAGTCATAACGATCAAATCGCATTGCTCTTCTTTTGCTGCAGCGATGATCTCATCGGTAATTTTTCCTAACCTTACCAACGGCCGGAACTTGACCTTTTGGCGCAGGGCGGGCCCGATCTTCTGGTCGAGGAAGCTCAGCATGATCTGCTGTTTGCTCTGGTAGAGGTGCTCTACACTGGTCTGAGACTTGATACCAGGAGTGTCGGGGCCAACAACCAGGCCTTCCCCGTAACCTCCCCCGAAGTTTTGTTTCAATGATTCCATCGGCATGACATGCAACAGGATAACTTCCGCGTCGAGATTCTTGGCGAGCGAGCTAGCATATCCGATAGCCGGCACGGAAACATTGGAAAGCTCCATAGGGACGAGAATTTTTTTGATAGTGATCATAAATTCAGTCCTCCCTTTGATGTAGGTGTAGGGAGGCAACCTTGATGCCAAAAAATCGGGCAAGGGATTGTGTTCGATTTGTTTCGTCCGTGTGAGGAATTGCCCTTTCGCCTGTAGTGATTTTTCAGAAGAGATTTCCTCCAGTGAAGTTATACGCCTTCGGACGTCTCCGCATAGAAACTCCTGTTCCGCCGTACGAAAATGTCAAATGGTCTTAGTGGGAGCGGGTCGTCTTTGCTTTAGACGTTTTCGCCATATCGTCGTCGAACAATAAGTCGAAGGAGTGCGACTTGCCTGAAGCCGAAATCGTGATTTCCGTTTTGCCGAAGTAGCAGTCTTGCGGCTTGAGCGGATGTCGTAGCCGCCTGCCGAAACTCTGTTGGTACCGGTAAGCTATTTTGATTTCAGCGGCAGTAAAGTACCAGGACCAACGGCAAATGACTCGCTCACGGTCGACAAAAGCATCACCAGACCAACTGTGGTAAGCCGCCATCCGATCATGTGAACAATCCGATGCTTGCGTCAGCCCATTTAGATCGAAGGGCAAATTTCAGCGGATCAATCCCAAAA
>JAICHC010000961.1 GCA_025922795.1 Candidatus Binatia bacterium
CATCGGACAGGCCATGTTTGAGGAGATCGCCTACGACAACGGCCAATTGATTAATCCCAATCTGGTCGATTATGTCTTGCCGTCCCTGGGCGACATGCCCGACGTGATCGATCCGATTTGCATCGAGGTGCCCGACCGGAACGGCCCATTCGGCGCTAAGGGGATCGGCGAAAGCGCGCTTATCCCGGTCGCGCCGGCCATCGCTAACGCGATTTACGATGCGGTCGGCGTGCGCATCAAAGATCTTCCGATCAAAGCGGAAAAGATTTATCTTGAGCTTGAACAAAAATCGTAGAACCCGGCGGTGTATGAAGCGAACTCCTTCGCTCGCCTTTGTGTGCGGTTTACTCGCGGCAGCGTGCTTGACGGCGTGCAACTCGGAGATGCTCGAACGTCAGGCGGAACAGATTCGCCAGCAGGAAGCCGAAATCGCGCGCCAACGCAAGGAACTGGAAGCGCTCGCCGCAGGTCAAAAAATTCAAGACCAAAAGTACAAAGATTGCGTTCGCGCTTTTCGCGACTATTTCGACAAGGCGCAATTAGCAACCAGCCGCGACGAAGCCGTATCGCTTTACCGTCAGGGGCTGGCGATCTGCCCTGACGACGACGTGGCGCATTATGAGTTGGGTAGGGCACTGGCCGACGCCGGCCGGTCGGCCGAAGCGGCCGAGGCATTCGAAGCCGCGCTTAAGATCAACCCTGAGTTTGACGAGGCGAAAAGACAGCTCGAAGCCGTCAGAAGCAAACGCTGACCCGTTGGTGCTTTTTCTAAGGCCGGAGGCTCTATGATGAGAACGCTCGCACTGTCGTTCTTTCTGACAATTTGTGCGTTGCCCGCCCATGCCATCGACGAAAAAAAACTTGTCGACTTAACCTATCCATTCAGCAGTAAGACGTTGCACTGGCCGACCGCAAAGCCGTTTCATCTCGAAAAAGTCAGCGAAGGCCGCACTACGAGTGGTTACTGGTATTCTTCTTACAACTATGGCGGTTCGGAGCATGTCGGTACCCACCTGGACGCGCCGTTTCACTTCGCCGAAGGCAAATGGACAACCGAGCAAATTCCGCTCGGCCAAACCATCGGTCTCGGTGCCGTGATCGATCTGCGACGCAGCGCCGCCAAGGATCGCGACTATTTGTTGAAGGTCGACGATATTCGCGCCTGGGAAAAGCTGCACGGCAGATTGCCGAGCGGCGCCATCGTCTTGATTCGCACGGGTTGGGGGAAATATTGGGATGACCGCAAGCTTTATTTCGGCAGCGATGAGCCGGGCAACGTGACGGAGCTCCATTTCCCCGGGGTGTCGAAACAGGCGGCCGAATTTCTCGTCAAACAGCGGCGCGTAAACGCGGTCGGCATTGACACGCCGAGCATCGACCATGGCCCGTCGCGCGATTTCATCGCCCATCAAGTTTTCGGCGCCGGCAACGTGCCGGTCTTCGAAAACGTCGCCCGGGTAGACCTTATCCCGCCCCAAGGCGCCACGATTTTCGCCATTCCGATGAAAATCGCCGGCGGTAGCGGAGCGCCGCTGCGGATCTTTGCGCTGCTGCCGTGAACCTGCCGAAAAGCTCCGTCGAATCCGCCGAGACCGGCAAAATTTGGCTTTCCGTGGTTTTTGCTTTC
>JAICHC010000962.1 GCA_025922795.1 Candidatus Binatia bacterium
GCTTTCTTGCGGGCGTCGGGAGTCTCAAAATCAATCATCGTGATGGAACTCCCCGCCGGCGCCGGCTTGCCGCTCTCCAGCGAGGAATTGGCGATCTTTAAAGAGGGGCCGCGTGAACTGCCGTTTTTGAATGTGCACCGCTTTCTTAGCAAGATCGGCGTCAAGGTGCCGGCAATCTACGGCCACTGGGAAGACGAGCGCATCCTCCTGCTGGAAGACCTGGGCGACACGGCGCTTTGGGATCAAGTGCAAGGATTGGCGGATGACCAGGTTTTGACTTGGTATCAAAAAGCTATAGACGAGTTGCTCATTTTACATACGCGCGGCACGCAAAGCCGCGACGACTCGTGCATCGCCTTCCAGCAGCGTTTCGACGCCAAACTTTACTTGTGGGAATTTAATCATTTCATCGAATGGGGATTGGAAAAACGGCCAGACGCCAAAGTCAGCGCCGCGACCATCACCACGCTGAGAAGGACTTTCGTTGACATCGCGTCGATTCTTGAGCTCTGCAGCAATTGCTTCAGCCATCGCGATTATCACAGTTGGAATTTAATGGTCCACGATGGCGCCGTGCGGGTGATCGATTTTCAAGACGCGTTGCTGGCACCGCCGCAATACGATCTGGCGTCGCTGCTCAACGACCGCGTTACCGACAGCGTCGTCCGGCCGCACCTGGAAGAACGCCTGGTCAATTATTATATCGATAAGAGCCGCGACCTAAGCGGGCGGGCTATGAGTGTGGACGAATTTTTCGAAATTTACCGCCTGTCGGCGATTCAACGAGACTTAAAGGTCGTCGGGCGCTTCTACTATCTCGATTTCGTCAAAGGAAAACCAGGATACAGAAAATTCATCGCGCCCACTGCGCGCAGGCTGCTTAGCAACTTCCCGCAAACCGCGCAAACGAAAACCATTCTGCCGCTGCTTCAAGAGCATTTCGAGGCCATGCAGTGAAGGCGATGGTCTTGGCCGCGGGTCAAGGCACCCGCCTCCGGCCGATAACCGACCGCACACCCAAAGCACTGGTTCCGGTCGCTGGCCGGCCGATGATCGAGTATGCCCTCTTATTGCTGCGTCATTACGCCATCACGGACATCATCATCAACCTGCATCACTTCGGCGAGCAGATCGAGAGCCGCTTAGGTGACGGCAGCGGGCTGGGTCTGAAAATCAACTATTCGAGAGAGGCGGAGCTGCTCGACACAGGCGGCGGGCTTCTCAAGGCCCAATCGTTTCTGCAAGACGGCGCTTTCATCGTCATCAATACGGACGCATTGATCGATTTGAATCTCGCAGCACTCATCGACTTTCACGGCAAGAACAATGCGGCGGTAACGTTGGTGCTCCGTCCCGATATTCGCGCCGACGAATACGGCTCTATGGACATCGACTCGAGTGGTCGCATCTGCCGCTTTCTCGCCACCCAAGCACCACTCCCCCCAGTAAGTGCGCCGGTCAAACTGATGTTTACCGGCGTACAGGTACTCGATCCGAAGGTCTTCGACCACATGCAGGACCACGCTCCGGCGCGCAAGTTCAGCACGACCAAACACATTTACCCGCGCATGCTTGCTCACGGTGAACGGCTTTTTGGTTTTCAGTTCGATGGATTTTGGCAGGA
>JAICHC010000963.1 GCA_025922795.1 Candidatus Binatia bacterium
TCGAAGGCGCCAACGGGCAAGACGTGATTCTGGCGATTCATCTTTGCCGCGGCAACAACCGCAGCCAGTGGTACGCCGAGGGCGGCTATGACGCCATCGCCGAGAAACTATTCGGCCAGCTCAACGTCGATGCATTTCTTCTCGAATACGAATCGGAGCGCGCCGGCACTTTCGAGCCTCTGCGCTTCGTGCCACGCGGCAAAACCGTCGTTCTCGGTCTCATCAGCAGCAAGCTGTCGGAAATGGAGTTGCACGATCCTCTCGCCAAACGCATCGACGAAGCGAGCAAGTACGTGCCGCTGGAAAACTTGGCGCTTAGCCCGCAGTGCGGCTTTGCATCCACCATGGAAGGCAACTTGCTCACGGAAGCCCAACAGTGGCAGAAACTTGGACTCGTGGTGGATACCGCACGGAAGGTTTGGGGAAACGTTTAGCTTTGACCCGGCGTTTTGGTGATGCTATCTATCGTTGCGCCTAAGAAAGCCGGAACTGAGGAGGCATCATGAGAGGGACAGTTCTAAGTTCGTTTGCTCTTATTCTTACGCTGTTCGGTTTTAGCTCGAACGGCTTCACTCAAACGATCAAAGTCGGCGCGGTGGTGCCCCTCACCGGGCGTTATGCGGCCCTCGGCAGCCAAGTCAAGACCGGCTACGAGGTTGCCGTGCAGCATATCAACGCGGTAGGAGGCGTCACGGTCGGCGGCAAGAAACTCCAGATCGAAATGACGTTACTCGACGATGAATCGGACCCCACCAAAACCGTTGCTCGTCTGGAGACCCTGGCCACCCAGGGAGTCGTAGCTTACTTGGGGGGAGCGGGCTCCGATCTTCATGCCGCGGCGGCCTCCATCGGCGATAAAAACAAAATCCCATACCTCGGCGTCGCCTTCGCCTTTCACGGGATTCACAAACAAGGACTGCGGTATCTTTTTTCACCTTTTCCAAAATCTCCCGACCTGACCAATGAAACTTTCGTCTTTCTCGACGCGATGATCCCGGCTGCCCAGCGCCCCCGCAAAGTCGCGCTCTTTCTCGAACGAACCGACTGGGGCAAGGAAATGGGCTCGCTCTGGGAAAGCACGGCGAAAAAACATGGCTACCAAATCGTCAATAGCGGCGAGTATGCGCCGGGTTCAAAGGATTTCTCCAACCTGATCTTGCAAGCTAAATCGGCGGGGGCTGAAACCGTGCTCGCATTGCCTTCGCCGCCGGACGGCATGACTCTCGTCAAGCAGATGAAAGAGCTTGATTTAAACACCAAGGTGAACGTCTTCATCCGCGCCGCCGACCCGCCGGTATGGTCGCAGAATCTCGGCAAGGATGGCGATTACGTGCTCCTGTCGCCGGGATGGCATTTCGCAGCGCGCTATCCAAAAGTCAACGAGTTGAACGAGGCGCACAAGAAATTATTGAAGCGCCCGGCCGACCCGCTCGTCGGCCCCGCTTATGCTTGCGTGCAGATCCTTGCCGATGCGCTCACGCGCGCCAAGTCTCTGGATCGGGACAAGCTTCGCGACGCCGTTGCGGCTACGAAAATGACCACAGTGGTCGGCCCCGTGCGCTTTCGCCCCGACGGCACCGGCGAAGTGAAGGTCTTCTTCCAACAATGGCTCAAGGGCAAGCA
>JAICHC010000964.1 GCA_025922795.1 Candidatus Binatia bacterium
ACCACCGAACGCCGTATTTTTAGCAAACCGAGTGCCAGCACTTCAGTGCGCGGAGTTCGGAGTAATTCGCAAAGTGGTTCGCGCCAGTCCGCGTGAAGTTTGCGCAATCTGCGTGAATCTCCCGCGACTGCCAGCATCATTCGCCAGTGGACAATTCGTTGCGGACTCGCTTTACTTTCCGCCGACCCGCCCGTTGATGAATTGGACGTTCCGCGCGCGCGTCAAAAAACGAAATCAATTACCATGAGCGATATCATTCGACCCGCACAGGGACCGGTCACACGCCGGAGCTTTCTCAAACGATCTTCATCCGCCTTTGCCGGCGGCGCGCTTCTGGGCGCGTTGCCGATCGAACGCTTTGCCCACGGAGCGGTCTCGCCGGGTGACACGCTGCGGGTCGCGTTAGTAGGTTGCGGCGGCCGCGGGTCCGGCGCTGCCGACCAGGCGTTGAGCACTTCCGGCGACGTGAAACTCGTGGCCGTGGCCGACGCCTTCAAAGACCGTGCCGAGGGCGCGCTCCGCAATCTCAAAAAGCAGCACGAAACCAGGGTCGATGTCAAAGACGACGCGAAGTTCATCGGCTTCGATGGTTACAAGCAGGCCATTGCCGCTGCAGACGTCGTCATCCTCGCCACGCCGCCGGGTTTTCGACCGATCCACTTCGAGGAGGCTGTCCGTCAGGGCAAGCACATCTTCATGGAAAAGCCCGTCGCCACGGACGCTGCGGGCGTCCGCAAAGTGCTGGCCGCGGCCGAAGAAGCGAAAAAGAAAAACCTCAAGGTTGGCGTGGGTCTCCAGCGACGCCATCAGGCGCCGTACCTCGAGACAGTAAAGCGCATCCACGACGGCGCTATCGGCAACGTAACCTCGATGCGCATTTACTGGAACGGCACGACGCCATGGGTCCGTCCGCGCGCAGAGATTGAGAAGAAGCTTGGGCGCAAGCCTACCGAAATGGAATACCAGATGCACAACTGGTACTACTTCGTTTGGCTTTGCGGCGATCACATCGTCGAGCAACACATCCACAACATGGACGTGGCCAACTGGGTGAAGAACGGCTACCCGGTGCGCGCGCACGGCATGGGCGGTTGCGAAGTGCGAAAAGGCCCCGACTACGGCGAGATCTTTGATCACCATGCCGTCGAGTTCGAATACGCCGATGGCTCCCGCGTTTACAGCCAGTGCCGCCACATTAACGGCTGCTGGAGCAACGTCTCGGAGCACGCCGTCGGCACCAAGGGCACCTGCGACATCAGCGGCTACACCATCCGCGGCGAGAATGCATGGCGCTGGCGCGACCAATCGAAAAATCCCTACCAGCAGGAACATGACGACCTGTTCGACGCGATCCGCAACGACAAGCCGTTCAACGAGGCCGAATACGGCGCCAAGAGCACGATGACCGCAATTCTCGGCCGCATGGCCACTTACTCCGGCAAAGTGCTCGAGTGGGACGCTGCTTTGAATTCCACCATCGAAGTCATGCCGAAGCAGTTCGCGTGGGATGCCGAAACGCCAGTCAAGCCTGGTGAAGACGGCATCTATCCGCGCGCCATCCCAGGCAAAACGCGAGTGATTTAACCACGCTTATCAAAAACGAAGGCCGGGCAACTCGCCCG
>JAICHC010000965.1 GCA_025922795.1 Candidatus Binatia bacterium
CACCTGCAACTCGATTGTTCCAATGCTAAGCCAACATGACCGACCTTAAGCCAAAGCACCCCATTTCCTTCGTCGACACCACCTTACGCGACGGCCAGTTAAGCCTGTGGGCATCGAACATGCGCACGGAAATGATGCTGCCGATCGCCGAGCGGCTCGATCGCGCCGGGTTTGAAGCTATCGAGATCATGTCCTCGGCTTTCTATAAAAAATGCGTGCGAGACTTGAAAGACGACCCGTGGCAACGAGTGCGCCTCCTGAAACAGCGAATCCGAAACACGCCTTTGCGCTCGATCCGCAGCCGTTCGATGTTGGCGTTCCAGATCACCCCCTCGGCCATCGCCGATCTTTGGCTCGAACGGCTCGCGGCCAACGGTATCGATGAGTTGCGCACTTCGGATCCGTCCAACACGGCCTATTATTGGCGCCAAGCGGTTGACGCGGCCAAGCGCGCCGGTTTGCGGACTGTTTTGAATATTATCTATTCGGTCTCGCCGAAGCACACCGACCAGTACTTTGTCGAGCGAGCCCGTGAAGCGGCCAAGCTCGATGTAGCACGCATCTGCTTCAAAGACCCCGGCGGTTTGCTCACGCCCGAGGCAACGCGCCGACTGGTTCCGTTGATTTTACGAGAAGCGAACGATAAGCCGGTGGAATTCCACACCCATTGCAACACGGGACTGGGACCGCTTTGCTGCCTCGAAGCGATCCAGCTCGGTATCACTTCGATCAACACGGCGACTCCGCCGCTGGCGGACGGCTCGTCCAATCCTTCGATTTTTAATGTCGCCATGAATGCACGCGCGCTCGGCTACCGGACCAACATCGACGAGCAAGTTCTAAAACCGGTGCGCGATCACTTTACGGCCATCGCCAGGCAGGAAAACCTGCCGCTCGGCAAACCGCTCGAGTACGACGCGTTTCATCCGCTCCATCAAGTGCCGGGAGGGATGATTTCTAATTTTCGTTTTCAGCTTGCTAACCTGGGAAAACTTGATCAATTGCCCGCGGTTCTCGAGGAAGTCTCGCGGGTGCGCGCCGAGTTCGGCTACCCGATTATGGTGACCCCTTATTCGCAGTTTTTCGGAGTCCAAGCGGCCATCAATGTCATGGTTGGAGAGCGCTACAAAGAGGTCACCGATGAAGTGCTGCTTTACGCGCTTGGCTTTTGGGGCGCCGAAGAAAGCCAGCCAATAGAAGCCAACCTTAAAGATCGGCTGCTGAGCAGTCCACGGGCGAAGGAGCTCGCGAAGGTTAAGCCGCCGGAAATGTCGCTCAAGGAATTCCGAAAAAAATTCGACGGGGCCGCGGTCACCGATGATGACCGGTTACTGCATTATTTTGCCGGTGAGGATGCGGTAGAGGCCATGCGGGCGGCACGTGCGCCGAACGATTACGCCAGCGCGTCCACTCCGTTGCTCAAATTGATCGAGCAACTCGCCAAACGGCAAAAAGCCGCACGAATCTACATCCGTCGAAATGGATTCAGCCTGCGTATGGAGCGAGCAAGCCTGCCGCCAAGCACGTCACCCATACCGTGCGCCACGGAAAAATCCCCCGCTTGACCCAGCGGTCCAATTAATCACACATAGGAATCATGACCCTCGTCGACGTGTCGCTGC
>JAICHC010000966.1 GCA_025922795.1 Candidatus Binatia bacterium
AAAGAACCAGACTGCGTGAAGGGATTTATTCTCGATGGGTTTCCGAGAACGATCCCTCAAGCGGAGAATCTCGACAGGATTCTCAAGCAAATGGGGCTCGGACTCAACCGCGTCCTGTCGGTACAAGTGCCGCAGCCGGTTATTATCGAAAGACTCGCCGGCCGGCGCACTTGCAAGGGCTGCGGCGCGCTATCCCATGTGGCGTTTAGCCCGACTAAAAAAGCCGGTGTTTGCGACCAATGCGGCGGCGAGATTTACCAGCGAGCTGACGATCAAGAAGAGACGGTCGCCAATCGCCTCAGGGTTTACGAGAACCAGACCGCGCCGTTGATCGACTATTACCGCCAGCGCAATCTGCTGCGGGAGATCAATGGCGTGGGGTCGGTCGACGAGATCCGTCGCCGGGTCGTTGACGCCTTGGGAGATGTGGTGGCGTGATTTCGCTCAAATCGGCTCGAGAAATCGAGATCATGAAACGGGCGAATTTGATCGTCGCGGAAGTTCTGCAAGAGTTAAAGCGGCAAGTGGCACCGGGTGTGACGACGCTCGACCTAGATGCCATCGCCGAAGAAATGACGCTGAAAAAGGGCGCTATTCCGGCCTTCAAAGGCTACAACGTTGCCGGGCGCATTTATCCCCGTTGTTTGTGCGCTTCGGTTAACGATGAGATCGTTCACGGTATTCCGTCAAACCGCGTGCTCCGGGAAGGGGATATTATTGGACTCGATTACGGCGTGATCTACGAAGGTTTCTACGGCGACTCGGCGATCACGGTCGGCGTCGGCAAGGTCAATGCGCAAGCGCAGCGACTGATGGATGTTACCGAGCAGTCGCTCTATAAGGGCATTGAGCAACTGCACGACGGAAAACGGCTGGGCGATCTGGGCTCGGTCGTTCAGAAGATTGCGGAAGATGCGGGTTTCTCGGTCGTGCGAGCGTTTGTCGGGCACGGTATCGGCAAGAAGCTCCACGAGGAGCCGCCGGTGCCGAACTATGGTGAACCCGACCGCGGGCTTCGGCTCAAGGAAGGCATGGTTCTGGCCATCGAGCCGATGGTCAATGCCGGCAGCCATGAAGTGGAAATAAAGGAAGACGGTTGGACGGCGGTAACGAAAGATGGCAGCTTGGCCGCCCATTTTGAGCATTCGGTGGCGATCACCAAGAGCGGGCCGGTTATTTTGAGTCAAATTTAGTTGCGGGAAGAAGCGCGTTAGGCAGGGCTTCCTATGCCAAAAGAAGACGCCATTGAAGTGATGGGAACCGTACTGGAGACCTTGCCCAATGCGATGTTCAGGGTACAACTGGAGAACGGGCATCGCGTGCTCGCGCATATTTCCGGAAAAATGCGGATGCACTACATCAAGATTCTCCCGGGCGATAAAGTGAAAATCGAGCTGTCTCCTTACGATCTGGCGAGGGGACGAATTATTTTCCGTGAGCGTTAGGGTAGGAGCGGACCCGTGAAAGTTCGAGCATCGGTAAAAAAAATTTGCAGCAAGTGCAAGGTGATTCGCCGCCGCGGCGTGGTGCGAGTGCTGTGCGAGAATACCAAACACAAGCAGCGGCAAGGTTAAACCACGTGCGCTGCACCAATCCAACATCGGCAGTCGGATAGCAA
>JAICHC010000967.1 GCA_025922795.1 Candidatus Binatia bacterium
TCATTAATGAATCGACGTTTCCGGGAGGCACGAGATAACCGGTATGCTCATCGACGATAAGGTGGTGAGCGGCACCGACGCGAGTCGCCACAACGGCACAACCACTCGCCATGGCTTCCAACGGGACCAGACCGAAACCCTCCCAACGCTGCGGTGAAACAACGATGCTAACGCGCCGAAACCAAGTAGGGATCTCGTCCGCCGGCCTTTCTCCAAGAAAACGGATTCGGTCTTCAAGACCCGCGGCCGCAACGATGCTTTTGAGTCGCGTGTCGAACCTGTGTTGGTCCGCCGTCACGGCGCCGATTACGACCGCCGTAAACTCCGGAAACTTGGGCAGCAGTCGGCACATCGCCTCGATGAAAAGGTCTGTTCCTTTTTGTGGCCGCACTCGTCCGAAGACACCAATACCAAAGCTGCCGGGAAATCCGGTTGTACGCCATTCCCGGCGGCGATCTTCGGCCGAGAAATAGCGCGACGTGTCCACACCATGAAAGATGATCTTGGCAGGTACGGGAAGATAGCTTGCCGTTTCAGGAGAGGTCGCTACCACAGCGTCCATTTGCCGCATCAGCCAGCGCGTCCAACGGCTATGACGGCGTTGCGCCGCCGATGTGAGTACTAGCTTTATCGGCATGTCAGCCAACGAACGCAGAATGATCCCTGTCAGAGCGTCGAGGTTGCGGCGCGCATGCCAGATACGAAAATTTTTTTCACGGGGCGGATTAAAACCGTGCCTTAACAGATCTCTCCATGTAATTCGTGGCCAGTGCGGCGGCAGCTTGGGGCCGAGAGCGGCGATCTTCAGTCGTTTCGTCTGTTCCGGTAACAGAGCCGCGATAGTCGAGGTGACGCCCGTGTGCCTGCGCTTGAGGTTTGCAACGATGACGTCGACTTCCTGCAACTCTTTTAACGCGGCGTCCATAGAAAATATTCTAGTGGGCGTTACCTGAGCTGCATGACTTGAACCACACTCTATAAATTTGCGCAAACCCGATTGATGTTGGGCGGCAATCCGATTGTGAGGCCTATCGCAGCTTACCTGTTACGATCTTTAGATCGGTTCGGCGTCTAACGACGATGCGCGAGCTAGACCAGGAACAGGCTAAAACTTTGCCGGGGAATTTTCGCGCGGCTCTTTACCGAAGCGATCGCTAGCAACCTGAGAAAAAAAATGACAAAACTATGCTGTTCCCTAACGATCAATCAATGATCGCGTGCTCGCGATCATTGAAGATGATTGTTCCGGCCACCGGTATGCGCTTGCGCATGGAATTAACCGTGTGGCAGCCCTTATCCGCGAACTGCGCGACTTTGATAATTTTATCTGCCGGTGCCGCACTATCCATCTTGAACAAGTAATTAACACCCTGGGCAGCGGCGCAAAAATCCTTGATCGGAAATCTGCCGCTCAAGTCATAGGTCATGCACAACTCCATTTGCAGATTGTTCAAGCCGACGTCCGCTTTCGCGGCCAGACGTTTGAACTGGCTGAACATGCAAAAGCCGATCGATGCAATGAAGTACTGAAGCGGAGACGGGCTTTTACCGTGCTGTCGTTTGAATTTCTCGTCGTTGCAATAAACCGTGTAGTCTTCAGGCCGCTCGAGTTTGACCA
>JAICHC010000968.1 GCA_025922795.1 Candidatus Binatia bacterium
ATTTGCCAACTCGTCACCCGAGGATTTGAATGTCTGGGTGGTGCTGCGCCAGGCGCCGCCGCTGCCGTTTCTTCCTCAGAACGTTCATGGCAAGGAAGTCGTCGTCCTGCCGATTTTTTACTTGGGCGCAGCCGCGGCAGGCGAGAAGCTGATCGAACGTTTGCGCAGCTTCGGCGATGTGATCGGCACCCACATCGGCGCCCAGCCTTATACCGAGTGGCAGAAAGCCTTTGATCCTCTGCTGACACCCGGCGCGCGTAATTATTGGAAGTCGCATAATTTCACCGAGCTCAGCGACGGAGCGTTAAATGCCATCATCGAATACGCCGGTCGACTGCCGTCGCCGCAGTGCGAGATCTTCGTCGGCCATATCGCCGGCGCGGCCAATCGGGTCGCTCCGGACGCCATGGCTTATGCGCACCGTGACGCAAAGTTCGTGTTGAATGTGCACAGCCGATGGGACAATGCTAACGATGACCCGAAGTGTATTGCCTGGGCGCGCGAGTTCTTTAAGGCCAGTGCGCCGTATGCATCGGCCGGTGCTTACGTCAACTTTATGACCGCCGAAGAAAGCGACCGGGTCGCGGCCGCTTATGGATCGAACTATGATCGCCTGATAGAGATCAAAAAGCGCTACGATCCGCAAAATATTTTTCACTTGAATCAGAATATAAAAACCGCTTCTTGAAACCATTCGGTGCAAATGACTAAAAGTTGCGGAACTTGACGGCTCTTCGTGCCACGGAGCAAGCGCGCTTATTTTCAAGGCTTTTACCGCTTGCGTTCTTCGACTCAAAACTTTCGATCCTTGGGGCCGGTGTCCGTTTATCTTCGTCGCGCTTGCGGGCAGAACGAACGGCATGCCATGCTCATCGCTAAATGAAACGCCGCGTTCTCGTCATCGGCGGAGGTATCGCCGGACTCGCAGCCGCCCATAGGCTCACTGAGCTCGCAAACCAACAATCTCTCAATATCGAACTCACGCTGTTGGAAGCGTCGTCCCGGCTCGGCGGCTCGATCGCTACGGAACGCATCGGCGATTTTCTCGTCGAAGCCGGCCCGGATTCTTTCATCACCGAAAAACCATCGGCGCTCGGCCTTTGCGAGCGCCTCGGCCTCACCTCGAGACTGGTTTGCACACAGTCTGCTTACCAGAAAATCCACGTTGTCCGGCGCGGTAAGCTGATCGAGCTGCCGGAAGGGTTTTTTCTCCTCGCACCGACGCGTTTCTGGCCCTTCATTCAGACCCCGCTGTTTTCTTGGGCCGGAAAGTTGCGGATGGCAAGTGAAGTGCTGATTCCTCGCGGCAAGCTGAATGGCGATGAGAGCCTTGGTGCCTTCGTTCGGCGGCGCTTCGGCGCCGAAGCGCTCGAGCGCGTCGCCCAGCCATTGGTCGGCGGCATCTACGCCTCGGATCCGGATAGACTCAGTCTCGGCGCCACCATGCCGCGCTTCAAGGAAATGGAACGTAGCCGGCGCAGCATTATCCGGGCGATGTGGTCCGAGCAGCGCCGCCCCGCGCGCAGCCGCGAGACCGGCAGCGGCGCGCGCTGGAGTTTATTCGTGACATTGGCGGACGGAATGCAGGACTTGGTCGATACTATCGCACAACAA
>JAICHC010000969.1 GCA_025922795.1 Candidatus Binatia bacterium
AGATAGATTTTCGCGCCGCCGAGCTTCTCGGTGAGGCGCTCGGCGAAATAGAGCGGGGTCTCCCGTCCGGCGTACTCACGCAGGTAGAATTGAAATTCTCTGCGAAATGCGCGGTCACGCCGTGCCAGGGCGTAGGCCCGCTCCAATTCGGTCAGCGCGGGCATTAACGTCTCGGCACCGTAACGGCCGCCGTAAACGCCGAAGTGGCCGCGCCGGTCAGGTACCTTTGGCAGCAGCGATAAAGTCTTTGAGCTTGACATGATCCTTGATACCCGGCCGGGCCTCCACTCCGCTGCAAACATCGACGCCGAACGGGTGAACCCGGCGGATCGCCTCCACGACGTTGTCCACGCGCAAGCCGCCCGAGAGAATGAGCCTGCCGGTGTCGAGATCCTCCAGCCACCCCCACGGAAACGCTTCTCCCGAGCCGCCGTAGCCCGCCGACCACGAATCGAGCAAATAAAAATCCGCCGGAAACTCGCCCATGCGCGTGAGCGACGTCTTGTCTTTTAGACGGATGGCTTTGATGACTTTCAGCTTCCAGCCGCGGCAATAATCCGCAGGCTCCTCGCCGTGAAATTGCACCCCGCCGTACGCTTGCCCGCCGCGGGCGCGCCTGCCCGCAGCAAGCACTCGCCGAACATTCTCTCTGGGCTCGTTGACGAACACAGCGATGTTGAAGCCATCCGCCGGCAAGCGCTCGATGAGCTCGCTCGCCTTCTCCGGAGCGATAGCGCGCGGGCTCGGCACGTAGAAATTAAATCCGAGCATGTCGGCGCCGAACTCCAGCGCCTTTTCCGCGTCGTCTAAGCTAGTAATCCCGCAAACTTTAACTCGCACCATTTCGTGCCCGTGCTCGTGCTCGGAAATCGTGCCTGCGCCTAATCACAACCACGGCACACGAACACGAGTCACGTTAATAGCTCCCTCAGCTTTTTTCCCGGTTCGGGCGCGCGCATCAGCGCTTCGCCGATCAGAAACACGCGAATGCCCCATTGTTCGACTCGGTGCATTTGCTCACGGCTGTCTATGCCGCTTTCGCATACCGCCAGCGTGCCGGACGGAATCTGCGGCGCCAGGCGCTCGGTGGTCGAGAGGTTCACCTCAAAAGTCTTCAAATTGCGGTTATTGATACCGATCACCTGGGCGCCGGCTGCCACGGCGGCTTCCAATTCCTCTTCCGTATGCACCTCAATGATGGAATCCAGCCCCAGCTCAGCCGCCTGGCCACGCAAATCGGCCATCAGGCTGGGATCGAGCAGCGCCGCGATCAGCAACACCGCGTCGGCGCCATAGCTCTTGGTTTCAACAATCTGGTACGGGTCCAGGGTAAAATCCTTGCGCAGCAAGGGAACCGTCACTGCCGCGCGAATTTCTTCCAAATGGCTGAGGCTGCCCTGAAAAAAGCGCGGCTCGGTCAGAACCGAAATTGCGCTCGCGCCATGTGCGGCGTAATCCCTGGCGATCGACACCGGGTCGAAATCGGCGCGGATGAGCCCCCTCGATGGCGATGCCTTCTTGACCTCGGCGACGATGCGGCGCCGGTTCCCGCTCAGACTTTGAGAGAAGCCCCGAGCCGGCAGATGGAAAAGCGGGCG
>JAICHC010000970.1 GCA_025922795.1 Candidatus Binatia bacterium
CTATTTTTGCCGTCGTGATGAGATTGTTATGTCAGACCCCGATCTGTCGATCGCTTCGTCGCTACAGCTGACCCTCGTAGCGCTCGTTTGGTCAGGTTGAGCTGATCGCCTCCATTGATTGCGGAGCTTGACGCCTGTGGTTGTGCTTCTGCCGTAATTTGCTCGTAAGAAAACTTTGGAATCTCGGCGCGTTCGCGCGCGTGTTTAATCGTGATGGCACATATTTGTCCGTTGTTGTCGAAATCTAAAAGAGTATTTCATCCAGATCTTTGGTCTCTGCCACCTCGCACGCACGCAACTCGATGTGCAGCGTATCCGTATCCTGAAAGTATTTTTGCTTTCATGGCCCGAACGTCCTGTCGAAAAACGCGTTATGAACGGTTTCTCGGCCCGGGAGCAAGATCACCCTCAGAACTTGCCATTCAAAGTCATTTGTTGGTCGGATAAGCAGTCCGTCCAGGGAGGATTCGCAAGAATAGAAGCCTGGCCTCAGGTCCTGGCCCCACGCTGACCGCTCTAAACCGGTCTAAACGACTTCAACTTCGGGGATGCAAAACTTTCGCCGATACGCCCCCGCCGTCACGCCGGTGATCCGTTTGAATAGCCGGCGAAAAAAAGCCGGGTCTTCGTAACCCACCTTCCAGCCGATCTCATCCACCGGCGCCTGGGTGCGCTCGAGCCAGCGCTTCGCCTCTTCCACGCGCAGTCGTTGAACATAATCGATCGGCGCGTGCCCGGTCGCGCTCTTGAATCGCCGCTTGAAACTGCGCTCGGGAATCCCGGAAATGCGCGCGGCCTGCTCGATCGGATTCGCCACCGAGAAGTGGCGGGCGAGCCAGCTTTGCACTTTGTGAATTACGGCGTCGCCATGATCGGTCGCCGGCTCGAAGACGACATAGGGGGACTGGCCATCGGCATGCCATTGGAACGCGAAGAATTTCGCAACGGCTTGCGCCGCGGTGGGCCCCGCATGCTGCGCAATTAAATACAGAATGAGATCATGCCAGGAGGTGGAGGCGCCGGACATGAGGAACTCCTGATTTTTTCCGGCGGCGACCAGCGCCCTTTCGAGCCGTAGCCGCACGTTCGGGAAATTGCGCCGAAACGTCGGCCCGTACATCCAGTGCACCGTCGCATCCTTACCGTCGAGCAGGCCGGTTTCCGCCAGCAGCAGCACGCCCGAGCAGGTGGAACACAACTGCGCTCCCGCGGCATGCATCTCGCTCAGCCATTTGACGATCACCGGGTACCGACCCTTTTGCCACTCTCCGCGTTCGACCAGGACCGACGGAATAATGACCACGTCCGCCGAATCGATTTGCTCGATCGATCGCTTCGCTTCGACGGGCACCCCGCTCGCGGAGGAAAGCGAGCCCGCAGTCATCGCGACGATCTCGGCTTTGAAGTGAGCTCGCCCGGCCAACCCGTCACCGTAAGTACCGAGCAGATTGAACGAGTTCAATACGTCGTAAAGACCCATCAACGTCGAAGCCATTACTTCGGGAATCGCCACCAGGCAGACGCGCACGCTTTTCGGATCTGCTTTCATTTTTTGTCCTTCATGGCCCAAACGGACCCATTTTGCGCAAACTGCC
>JAICHC010000971.1 GCA_025922795.1 Candidatus Binatia bacterium
CAATGAACACGCCGACGTCGACACCATCATCCATCAGTTCAGGGCTCTCTCGGCGCCTTACCCAGAGGGCCATCATGAAAGCATCGCCTGCCCGATGATCATTCTCAGCGGTAGCGAAGACAACTCCCACCAGCGCGCCTTTGCCCTTCAGAAGCTCGTACCCAATTGCGAGTTGAAGACGCTGCCGGGAGCCGGCCACGCCTGCCAGATCGAGCAGCCGTGGTTGTTCAATCGCTTCATGATCGAATTTCTCACAAAGCACGGACTTTTCCCCGAAGGGTGCGAAGCCGGTTAAAACGATCGTGTAAATGGTGCCGTGTATACGTCGACACTCTGTCGTCTGCTCGGGCAAGATTTGCGGCATGACACGACGTAACTATGAAAAGGAGTAAAAAATGTCGAACAGAGCCCGTATTAGGTTGTCGCTTTTTACGACGTCGTTGGTTCTCCTGTCGGCTCTCATAGGGGCGAGTGGTCGGCTGGCCTATAGCGCCGCGCCGTACTACGAAGGCAAAGCAATTCGAATTATTGTCGGGACCTCGCCGGGGGGCGGGTACGATACCTACACCCGCCTCGTCGCCCGCCATTTCAGTAAGTATATTCCAGGTAACCCGACCATCATCGTCGACAACATGCCGGGCGCCGGCGGATTGGTGTCGGCGAACCATCTCTTCAAAGTCGCCAAGCCGGACGGTCTTACCATGGGCCATTTCGTGGGTGGTCAGTTTCTGCAACAGCTTCTCGCCAAACCGGGCATCGAGTTCGATGCGCTCAAGTTTGAATACATCGGGGTGCCTGCTCAGGATAATTTTGTCTTCGGCGTGGCCAAAACAACGGGCATCACAGGCATGGAGCAATGGTTGGTATCCAAAACACCGGTCAAGTTTGGCGCCATCGCAGTCGGTGACGGAACCTATGATACCGCCAAAGTCGCCGAGGTCGCCCTCGGCCTGCCGATCCAGGTCGTATCCGGATATAAGGGGACCGCGCCGATTCGTCTGGCATTCAACAGCGGCGAGGTCGGCGGTCTGAGTAACTCGTGGCAATCGTTTCGCTCAACATGGAGGAAGGAGCTTGAGACAGGGGAAGTGATGATCGTGCTTCAGCTTAGCGCGAAGCCTCATCCGGATCTTCCCAAGGTGCCTCTAGCCATGAATCTGGCTAAAAGCGACGAGGCGCGAAAACTCATTCAGGCCGTTGCCCAAGCTCACGGCGCAGCAGTGCGTCCCTATGTTTTGCCTCCCGGTACGCCAAAGGATCGGGTGGGGATCCTGCGCAAGGCTTTTATGGAGGCCGTCAAGGATCCGGACCTGCTCAATGAAGCCGGCAAAGCCAACCTGGAAATCAATCCGGGGTCCGGCGAAGAGCTCGAGCGCAACGTCAGAGAGCTTCTCCGTCTCGAGCCCACGGTGGTCGCGCGGCTGAAAGAAATTCTCAAGTAAGGAAGCAACATGGCGGGTGCCACTTTTGTCTTTAACAACCCCCGGGTCGAGCGCATCGTTTCCGGCCGCGGTTCGATTGAAAAGTTGGCCGAAGAGATCGAGAGAGTTGGCGGGACACGCGCGTTGGTTGTGATCTCGCCGTCGGTCGCCAA
>JAICHC010000972.1 GCA_025922795.1 Candidatus Binatia bacterium
CAAAGCCATCGGCATGGGCATTCCGGGATTTCCAGGAATCGTAATCGGCCGAACTGATAAAAGCGCTTGGGGCGCAACGAGCGGAGTGGCGGACACCGATGACATTTTCTTCGTTGAGCTCGACCCGAACGACCCGACGCGCTACAGACACAATGGGGAATGGAAGAATTTCGAGGCCACGCAGTTTACGATCTCTGTGAAAGACAGCGACCCACAGTCCGTCACGCGCGAAATGACCGTTTACGGCCCGGTCATTTTGAAGAGCGTCGGTTCCGGCGTGGCGTATGTGCGGAAGTCGTCGCTTTGGATGCAGGAAACCCGAGCGCTCAGCGGCATTCTGGAACATGTCGCCAAAGGGACAATCGACTTCAATAGCCTCGCGGAAGCGATACCGGCAAGCTTCAATCTTTTTGGTCTCGGTGAAGGCATTTCATGGAATTACTGCGGCGACGTGCCGATCAGGTCTCCAAAGCTCGACCCAAGGCTCCCCGTTCCGGGTACAGGCGAATACGACTGGGCCGGCATCGTGCCGAAATCGCAAATGCCGCGACAAACGAATCCGAGGACGGGCATTATCGTCAACTGGAACAACAAGCCTGTGTCCTGGTGGCCAAACTACGACACACCGATTTGGGGCGAGATCTTTCGCAACACATCCATCCTAAAGCGCATTCCCGCCCGTGGCAAGATGACGCCGACGGATATCGAAGCGATTATACGTGCCATCGCCATGGAAGACAGCGACGCAGCCGAGCTCATACCCGTGTTGGCCGCGTATCCGGTAAAAGATTTAGAGGGATTGGAAGCCACCATTTATCAGGCAATAATCTCATGGGATGGAATGCAACTGGAGGGAACGTTTGCGCCTGCAGTGTACACACAGTTCTACGACTTCTTGCGGCGCGAATTGTTCGAGCCGAAACTCGGCCTTATGCTGAATCCTTCGGTGTTTTTTCTCGCGACTCAAGCTTCATTAACGAGTAAGGCGCTGAGAGGAGAAACCGAGATCGATTACCTTGCCGGGCGTTCGGCAAACGAAGTCATCGGCGCGGCGATCAAGAAAGCTGCGGAGTCACTGAAGGCGTCGCTCGGTGAGGACCCCGCCAAGTGGGTATACCGCGACGGTGGCATATCTTGGCCGGGATTGCGCCGCGTGCTTCACTCGAATCGCGGCACGTACATCCAGCTTGTCGTAAACGAGCCGACGGGTATGACGGGAAGATTTGTCGCCCCGCCCGGGGTGTCAGAGAAAAAGGACTCGCCTCATTACTCGGATCAAATTCCGATGGCGGCGACGTGGTCGCTGCTCCCGATGGAGTTTAGAAGCGCAACTGATAATCGACGTTGAGCAGGGCGCGCTTCCACAATTCGCCTTCGGGAAGTCCATCCGTCCAGTCGACTAAACCGAACATAAGGCTGAATGTTTGGTTTGCGCCCGGTTTCTGCTCGAAAGATATTTTGTATTCGTTTCTCGAGCGACGGCCGTCTGCCGGTCGATCGTTCTGCTCCATGGCATATGTGAGTCGAACCGGGCTGCCCGTGTTCTCGAAGAACGACATCGTAAAGTTTGTTTTGCGCCAG
>JAICHC010000973.1 GCA_025922795.1 Candidatus Binatia bacterium
ACTTTCTGGCCGGGCCGGTCTTCCGGCATCCAGAACCAGCCTCGCACCTGCTTGCCCTTTTCCGGCAGATCTTTCAGGGAAAAAGTCTGCCGGACCGTGTAAATGGCATCGGCGTGCGCGGTCTGCACGATGCACAAAGGCAGTGCAAAAGCGCACGCGACCGAGAGAAGTGAAGGAATAGTTTTCATATGCGTTAATCGGTTTTGCGTGATTTAAAATCTCCAGTTCAAGTCCAGTCGAAAACGGTTGCCGTCCTGTTCAGTCGTGATTGCTTCCACAAAGTACAACCTCGCCAAAAGATTGATGTTCGACGACAAGGCGAAGCCGGCGCGAAACTCGTGCCCCTCGAAATCGCTCGCGTCCGTTTGCGGCCCCTGGCCGAAGCGATGCCAGTCGTCCTGCGCATAGGAAGCGTTTACGGCAAACGTTTCGATGTGCGCGTAATAATAAGCCACCAGCCAATCATATTTCTTCTTCAATTGCCCCGCCTGCACCGAGAATACATAACCGAGCGTCTCGTCGTCATCGTCAGCCGGGAACGGCGCCACGTCTGCCGCGTCATAGTCCTTGAAATTGTAGAAGATGTCCGCACCCACCGAGATCGGGATGTTCTTCACGGGGATGCTCCACTGCGCGCTCCCCACGCCAATTAAATAATCGCGTTCACCATTGCGATTGAGCAGGTTGTTCGCGCCTTCTTCGCCATGCATGTAAAACGCGCCTCCCGCCACGGTGAACTGAGATGGTTTCACGGGCAGCACGTACTTCAACTGGCCCGCGATCATTTGTCCGTTCAAGTCAAAGCCGCCGTCCGGCAGATAAAATGCGCCCGCCGTGGCAGTGAGGTTCCCCGACCCTGCCTTCATGTCGTACGACGCCGCCAAACCGGTCGGTGTTACATCTTCATCCCAGAACAACTCGTTTGGATGCCAGAATGGTGTGAGGTTCCGGCCAGCCCAACTCAGGAACGGACCGCTCTTGTATTGCACGAAATACCGGTCGGCCACGAAATCCAGTTCGTCGCGCGAGCCGTCATCCGTTACAAAGGTCAGGTGTGGCGACTGCTGGCTACGGCTGTCGCCCGTCCGTAGGCGCGCGCCCGCCGACCATTCTTCCGTGAATTGGTAGTTCATACCGGCGCGAGCGCGCAGGCGGCCACGGTGCCGATCGTCGCGCGGCGTCCCCGTCGCCGTCTGCGAATCCCAATCCACCTCGTAGCGAAGTCGCAGGTCTCCGTAAAAGGTCAGGTTGGTGTTGTTATCGATCCATGTAATGCCCGTGGCCGCCTGGCTTGCCACAGAAAACAGGAAAGTTGTCGACGCGATTAGTGCAAGGCTCTTAGTGCGCAGTCCCGATGCCCGGCCTGCTGCTCCAAGTACACAGCCCTCACCTGTGCTTTGGGGTTTTTGCATGTGCGCCACTTGTATGCGAAAGCCATCCGGCCCGTAACAATCAAGGGACGGACTGCGCCAAAAAACGATGCGAACGACGCTTGCGGCGGGGCGAACCGGCAGCAATGCCAGCCTATTTGCCGCAACTTTGAGCTCAAAGCGAGGGTCTTCACCCTATGCCCAGGG
>JAICHC010000974.1 GCA_025922795.1 Candidatus Binatia bacterium
AGGACATGAACAGGAGCAGCAGGCTATTGGCGATGACGAGGCCGAGCATCGCGGCGGCGAACAGCGAGAGAAAACAGAAAAAGCGGGTGAAGTTCTCGTCGTCCGCCATGTAGCCGACGCTGAAAATGAAGATGAGCGCGCCGACGAAGGTGACCATCACGATCATGCAGGCGGTGAGCGGATCGAGCAGCCAGCCGAGGCGCAACGTGCTTTCGCCGAATTGCATCCAGGGAAAGTTGAAGACGGCGCGGGCGCCGGGTTGTGAAAGAGTAGCAATGAACGCTCCGCACGAGATCACGAAGCTTACCCCCATGGCGAGGATGGCCAGCAGGGATGCGAATCGACGATGTTGGCGAGGCGTGAGCGAAAGAATCCCCGCGGCGAGCAGTGGAAGTGCCGGCACGAGCCAAAGACTTTGAGCAGCTCCCGTCACCAGTTACCCCTTCATCGAACTCACTTCGTCGACGTTTGCGGTTTTGTAGTGCCGATAAATGGCGATGATGAGCGCGAGCCCGACGGCAGCTTCAGCGGCGGCGATGCCGATGGAGAAGATGGCGAACATCACTCCGCCGAGCGCCTCCGGCTTCGCACCGTAACGCCAGAAGGCGATGAAGTTCAGGTTGGCCGCGTTGAGCATGAGCTCGATGCCCACGAGAACAAGGATGGCGTTGCGCCGCGTCAGTGCGCCGGCGAGGCCGATGGAAAACAGCAGGGCGGCGAGCAGCAAATAGCCGTGAAGCGGGTTCATGATTTTTTTCGTTCCTGCATCGCAATCACAACGGCGCCGATCATGGCTGCGGTGAGAAGGAGGCCGACGATTTCGAGTGGCAGCACGTAATCGCGCATGAGCTTGTCGCCGATTTCGCGGACCGTGACGGTACGCGCAGCGGTGCCTCCAGGGGTCGATGCGGTGCTGGTAACGATGGCACCGGCGATGACGGAGAAAGCCGCCAAGGCAATTGCGACGCCGAACCCCCAACCGGGTGAGACCACCGCCGAGCGCGGCGCCTGGTCATCGCTGCGCGTAAGCAGGATCGCAAAGACGATAAGAATGGCGACAGCACCGACATAAACGAGAACCTGGGCAAGGCCGACGAATTGCGCGTTGAGCTTGAGATAAAGAGCCGCCAGGCCGGCGAAGGTAATGGTTAAACAAAGCGCGCAATGGACAAGATTACGAAGCGTCATCGCCGCGAGCGCGCTGATTACAATTAGTCCCGCAATCGTTACAAAAGCCGCGTCCATGGACGGCGGCAATTAATCCCGGAGGAGAGGCGGAAAGCAACGCATTTTAATGACGAATGACTAATGCCGAATGACGAAAGAATGTCGAATCCCGAAAGACGAGCCTGTCATTCTGCAAATCGGTAGGTTCGCTTTGCGAGGCGCGGTTGCAAGGCGCGCCCGAAGATGTAGTAAGCCGCGAGCAACAAGAGAGGGCAAATAATCCAGCCAATGCCGATGCCCACGAACCGCCAAAGGCCAGCGACGAGGATGTTGATGAGCGTCATCGACAGCATGAATTTCCATGCAAAAGCCATGAGTTGATCCGTGCGCAGGCGCGGGAGAGTGCCGC
>JAICHC010000975.1 GCA_025922795.1 Candidatus Binatia bacterium
GATTGCTGCAATAAAAGCGATCAAGCCCGGAATGAAGGCGAGCGAAGTCGACGCAGTTTCGCGAGACCTATTGGCGTCGCAGGGCCTGGCAGAGTACTTTGGACACGGTTTGGGCCACGGCCTCGGAAGCGTCGTGCATGACGTCGGCCGTATGGGACCGACTTCGACGGATTCAATAGAAGTAGGGCAAGTTTGGACGATCGAACCCGGCGTGTACATTCCGAATTTCGGAGGCGTGCGAATCGAGGACGACGTCGTTGTTACAGAATCCGGCTGCGAAGTCTTGACGCACGCGCCGAAAGCACTACAAATCTTGTAATGGCCGTCGCGGAACGGCTGCCGTTCTCATCTCATAAAACGGTCTGGGAATTAGCTTGGCCGATCATTGCCCTGAATTCTCTGCAGGTTGTCAACAGCCTGTTAGACGCGAGATTTATCTCCTCCCTTGGCGATGATGCCCTCAATGCATCAGGCGCGGCTCAGAGCTTGGTGTTTCTGTTTGTGAGCCTAGCGTTCGCCGTTGGAGTGGGTGCAACCGCGCTCGTTAGCCGGTTCTACGGTTCCGGCGAAACCGAATCGTTGCTGAAAGCGAGCCGTCAGACGACCACACTTGCTCTTTTACTTGGCATATTAATTTCGATAATCGGCTATTTCTCGCTTCCGTACGTTTGTGGATTATTCGTGCAACCGGGCGGCGCAGCGTATCGTGAAATGCTGCGGTATTTAGGGCCCCTTATGGTCGGGATACCCGCGGTGTACGTCTTTAATAATCTCGCGTCAAGCTTGCGCGCGATATCGAATACGAAGACGCCGATGGTTGTGAGCGGGATTCAGATTCTCATTCATATGGCGCTCAACTTTGTTTTGATTTTTCCGCCGCGCGAGCTTATGGGCGTTACGATCCCAGGAGCCAACTTAGGAATAGCCGGTGCCGGGTGGGCATTTTCGATCAGCGCTTGGTGTTCCGCGCTGCTCTACTTCCCTGCCTCGGGGAGGACCATTCTGGGGCCAACCTGGAAATTGCAGAAGCCTGACTTGAGCTGGGTCTCGAGGACGCTGAAAATTGCTCTCCCGGCGTCGCTAATGACCATCATCAGGGTTAGTTCCTTCGCCGTTTTTTCGATGGCGCTAAAGCACACGAATGAAGGCGAGGCCGCGCTCGGCGCCATGCGAGTCGGCATTGCGATGGAATCGATCGCATTTATGCCTGCGTTCGGATTTTCGATGGCAGCCTCGGCGCTTGTCGGCCAGAGTTTGGGGCGAAAGGACCCGGATTCTGCGGAGCGTTTAGCATGGTCTGCAACAAATCAGGCGGTTATTGTGATGTCGGTCATGGCGGTCGTATTCTTTGTTTTTGCACCGCAATTCGCCGCGTTTTTTATCGAACGGCCCGACCAGCAGGCGATCGCAATTTCGTATATGCGCATCATCGCATTGACGGAACCCCTCTTCGGATACGCAATGGTGCTTACTGGCGCGCACCAGGGCGCAGGGGATACGGGTCGCCCAACCTGGGCAAACTTCATTTCTTCGTGGGTCTTACGAGTGCCGCTCGTTTATATTTTTGCTGTGGGA
>JAICHC010000976.1 GCA_025922795.1 Candidatus Binatia bacterium
AGAAAGAATTCGACCGCTAAAAACATCACGACAGCAAGCGGGGACAGCCATTCGACGAAGGCCCAACGTTTCATCACCGCGCCCGGCAGCGCTCGTTCGGTGAAAAAGGGTATCACCCTCCCGCCCATGATTACGATCAACAGAATAATTAAATTCATTCCAAGGAATATTCCCTGACGTGCGAGGTTCGACGCCAAACCGAGAACCTCCGCATGAACAAGACAATTTGCGATCCACAGGGCAGCCAAAAGAGGCAGGAACAGCAGGTTCCGAGTCTCACCGCTGCGCACCAGCGGCACGCCGATAGCGAAAGTTAGCGCCGGCAAGAAAGCAAGGTCGATCAAAGCGGTGAACCAAGCGGAAAAATTTGCCGGGAACAACGGCAGGATTCTGCCGAAAAGCCAGAGCGTAACGATACCGGCTAAAAGACTGCCGGCCGGCGTTTCGCGCTCGGTCCAATTGCGCACGGCGGTAAGCAGAAACCCGGCGATGACCGCCACCGTATAACCGAAGATCATTTCGTGGCTGTGCCACCCAATCTGGCCGTAGTACGTGCTCAGCCCCAGGCCGCCGACAAACGCGGGAACCCAGACGGTGGTCGAGACAATCGCGAATATCCCGCTAAGAAGAAAGAACGGCCGAAAACCGAGAGCAAATAGCGCTTGCATGAAATTTTTTGAACGCCCGCTGAAACTCGCTTCGCTTTTCCAGCTGCAAGACCAGCGCCGACCGCAGTGGGAAATTCGTGATCGGACGATGTGTTCGTGCCGGTGCGGATTTCACGGTCGCCGACCCTGATCACGGCCGCCGATCGCGCAGCGAAGCCGATTAGTTTGTTTCAGCAGCCTTGCTATTTAACGATCGAGTAGCAGTAAGAGTCACGCGGCTCCGGGCTAATATTGGGATGGACCGACCAGCGCCGCAGGGTGCCTTCGCGCAGCATGCCGGCCTTTTCCATGACCCGAGCCGAGGCGATGTTGTCGACGTCGCAAACCGCCCAGATACGATAGATGGCTTTTTGTTTCAACGCCCAAGCGATCAGTGTCTTAAGAGCCTCTGTCATATAACCCCGGCCCCAATAGACCCGCGCCAGAACATAACCAAGCTCCCATTTTTCGCCAGCGACCCGGGCGATGATCATGCCGATCGCCTGCTTGTCCTCGTTGCGCTCGATAACCCAGTGAAAAGCTTTGCCGACATCCCAGGCGAGCAGGCACATGCGCACGTACTCGCGCGTCTCCTCGATGTCTTTATGCGCGCTCCAGCTAACGTACTTGGTGACTTCCGCGTCCTGTGCATATTGGCGAAAGATCGCCTCGGCATCGCTAAGTTTTGCTTTTCGCAATCGCAACCGTTCGGTTTTGAGGGATTTAGGTGGGTTAATCACTCCGAATCGATCCAACGAAACAGATCGTCGATTTATAAGGTCACTCGGACAAATATTCAAGAGATTTTTCGAGAGCAGCGCGTAATTGGCGGCGTGGAGTTGCCTCGATGGAGAACAGTTCCTCACCCCAAGCGCACAACGCGGCAAAGCGCAACCACAGTCGAACCTGAATTTTCACCACGAAG
>JAICHC010000977.1 GCA_025922795.1 Candidatus Binatia bacterium
CGCGGGCGCATCGAGATCAAGTTCGATAAAGCCGAAGAGCTCATCAAGATTCAAAATCAAACGCAAGCCGATGCCCGGACTTCCCGAGACTTTATGAAAGTTGAAGCGCTTTATGATTCGATCCGCGAGGACTTGCGAAAATGGCGTGATGAATCAGCGAAATCGTCGAAAGCCGCCCAGGCGGAACGGCTCGGCATGAGCGCCGCAAGTGAAAAGCGCATCGGCAATCTTTACGATTACGAAAACATCGTGGCGAAGGAGCGCAATCAAGCCAAAGTCGAACAGGCTCGTCAAGCGTACGCGTCCGCGCTCAAGTTTTACAAGGAAGCGCTTCAGGCCGATCCCAAAAACCATTGGGTGGTGACACAGTACCTGTCGTTATGCGCCGTGCTGGCCGCGCCGAAAACTTATTCCGATCTTCTCAAGCAGTATGGCGACTGGTGGACGTCCGCACGCTGGCTGGCCGAACAGGAGTTACGGACGACGACGGGCGAAGCCAAGGCCTGGTCCCTCGCAACTCTGGCGGAACTCGAACTGCTCGGTTCGGTGTACAATGCGAACTTCGATTCCCGCAAGGGGCGGGAAACGATTGTCCTTCACTGTAGCGATATTTGCGCCGAAGTGGCGAGCGATACATTCGCAGTCTTCTCCACCCGCCGGCAGTTTAGCCGGTATATCGATTATTGGTCGCGCGATCAGTGGATCGAATTAGCCAAGGCTGCGGTCGCGACTCTCGGAGATAGCGAGTCGTGGGTCGGTCGTCCGTACCTCAGCGCCGAACGCTAAAGGTTTACTGTTAGTCCGGGCTTGCAAAACTCGCACGTCATTCGAACCCTTCGGCGATGCTCCGGATAAACTCCGTGAGAAATCTTTCTCTCCGAACCGCGCCGGGATCGGAAAGGCCTCTCGCCGCCTTCGACATGACAGCGAGAAGATGAGCTGCCAATATCCGGTTTGTCATGCGGCAAACCTGAGAAAAGCGCAACAAATGAAAGGCCGGCAGGTATGCCGGCCTTTTGTGCCCTCGTCATAAACGAACCTAAAGCCTACGTATCTCTCTCGCTTGTCGGGCCCACTTCACCCGTGCACCACGGGACAAATGCTTTCATCTTGCACGTGGCGCCGTTGGCCTTGAGTTCCTTCTCGAAGATCTTGTGAATTTCGCGGTCTTCGTCGTCATACTCGATCTGCCAGCCGCCTTCTTTCAAGCTCCGGTCCGCGAATTCTCCGCCGCCGCCTCTGCCTTTGTATAATCCCATGTCGCCGGGCCGCAGCGCCAAATAACGGGCCCGCGTGGTCCCTGAATTGAAGTGCTGATGGTAGCAGTTGTCGCTCGGTACTGTGACCATAGAGCCAAGCTGCCAATCACATTTGATCATGTCCGAGCGATCTTCTTTCGTCCAAATCAGAGAATAGCCGCCGGTGCCGCTGAGCAACACCAGATGCGCGCCCGGACCGTGGCGGTGCGCCTTTTTATAAGTGCCGATCGGAAACTCGGAGATGTGGCTCTTGGTATTGTTGTCAGCCATTTCGAGCATGGCGTTGATCCCCCCTGCGCCGCGCTCTTTCCA
>JAICHC010000978.1 GCA_025922795.1 Candidatus Binatia bacterium
ATGACACTCATATAAACACTACGCTAGTTCATCACGCGTTTGGCCGGCTTGATCTCCTGCAGGAGGTGGCGCCAGGCCTCGATTTCGCGCCGCGGTTGAACCAATTTTGCCAAGCTCGCGCACTGATCTTGTAGTTTCCGATAGAATTCTCGGTCGCTCTCCGCTTTGAGCAGCAAGCTCCTCAGATTTGCCGTATCGCCTACGGGAAAATAGCCCGCATAACGACTGCCGAGAGTTCCGATCAAGCCGACGATCCGTGAGGCGATCACCGGTACGCCGGTGGCCAATGCTTCGGAGAGCACGTTGGAGCTTCCCTCCAACTTCGAGGTGATGCAGACCAATTGGCTGCGCGCCATGAGCTTGCGCGTTTCGCCGTGCGAGAGCTGGCCGATCCAGCGATAACGCGGGTTACGAGTGGCTTCGGCTTGCGCGCGCGCGCCGAGTTTCTTGTCCAACGCCAGCCCGATATGGGTCACCTGGATGCGCGAAGGAGCAGGTAAGGCGCGTACGGCGAGCGCGGCCCGCAATGGATCCTTTTCCTCGCGCAAGTGGCCGATGACGCAGACATCGAATTTTTTTGTTGAGCGCGCGAGCTGACCTTCCCGGGAATCGGCCGATTGATAAATGACTTGAGTCTTCTTGCGCAAATGGCTGCTTAATTCACGCAAAGCCATGGGTTGCAGGACGACGAGACGAGTTGCTAATTCAAGCGATTCTTTAGCTTTGGGATCGTGCCGGATATCGCGGTATAGATCGGTGCCGGTGAGAACGACGATCAGCGGTTGCTCGGAATGGATCTCATGAAAACGACGAATCGAGTCGGCGCTGCGACGCGCATGCAGAGCGATCAGCGCGTCGCACGGCCGGTCATCCCAACTCTGGGTGACACGCACGCGGTGGCCGAGCTTCTTTAAGATCGCCGCCCAACGCAGCGCGGTAATACGGTTTCCATTATTGATGCGCAGCGGCGCGGGAGTGACCAGTTGAATGTTCACGTTGTTTCGAATTATCGAGCGCAGGTGCGGAATCCGGCCCAAACATCGCGCCGGTCGGGCGTGTAGAAGTTTCTCCAAGTATTGCGAATGAGCCAAGACGACGTCGCCCAGCAGCCGCCGCGCAGCCCTTTGTGGGTGCCGAACCAGGGGTGCGAGTATTCCTTGTAAGGATCGGCGCTAAAGCCCGGATAAGGCTGAAAATCACTCGCTGTCCATTCCCAGACATTGCCGATCATCTGGCGGCAGCCAAAAGCGCTGTCGCCGGCGGCGTGGGCGCCGACTTCGACAAGCCCGCCGCCGCGCCAATCCAAATTTGCCTGGGCCGAATCGGCAATGTCATTGCCCCAAGGAAAATGCCGCCGTTCTGAACTCGCGTGGTCCGGCGCGGCGGAGGCTGCCGCTTCCCACTCGGCTTCGCTGGGCAAGCGCCGACCCGCCCAGTTGCAAAAAGCCTCGGCCTCGTACCAGCTGACGTGGACGACAGGGCAATTGGGCTTGAGCGAAATATAGCGATCGTATACTCGCTGCAACCAGCGCCCGTTGGCTTCCCGGCGCCAATATGTCGGATGCTCCAG
>JAICHC010000979.1 GCA_025922795.1 Candidatus Binatia bacterium
AGCGTGGCGCGAAGCCTTCAGCGAGCCGGGAATCTGGCGCTCGCTGTGGAACAGCATCAAGATCGGTCTCGTGCTGCAGGCGATCGCGCTGCCGTTGGGTATTTTTATTTCGTGGTTGCTGGCTCGGACCAACATTCTGTTTGCCAACGCGTTGGAATTCGGCTTCTGGATTTCGTTTTTTCTGCCCGGTCTAGCCACGACTTTCGGCTGGATGCTGATGTTCGACCCGAGCACCGGCCTGATCAACTCGTGGCTGCGCCAGATCCCGCTTCTGAGCGGTCTCAACTTCGACATCTATTCCTTCGCCGGGATTATCTTCGTTCATCTGGTAAGCAACGGCATTTCCACCAAGGTCATGCTGCTCACCCCGGCCTTCCGGCGCATGGACGCATCGATGGAGGAAGCGAGCCGGATGTCAGGCGCGAGCGCGCTGACGACGATGCTACGCATCACGGTGCCGGCGATGACGCCGGTGATCGTGGTGGTTTTCCTGCTGAGCGTGATCCGGATTTTCAGCAGCTTCGAAGTCGAGCTTTTGCTCGGCGTGCCGTGGAGCTTTTACGTTTACTCGACCAAGATCGTCGATCTGGCGCGGCAAGAGCCGCCGTTGGTCAATCAAGCGGCCGCTCTGGGCAGCGTGATCCTGGTTTTTCTCGCCGCGTTCATCCCGTTGCAGCGCAAACTCATCACGCGCCGGCAATTTACCACAATTACGGGACAGTTCAAGCCCAAAATCATCGACCTCGGCGTGTGGCGCTACCCGGCTACGGCGTTTGTTGTCCTAGTGGTTTTCATTCTTGACGTCGTGCCGTTCTTGAGCGTTCTCGGCGGCAGCTTCATGACCCGGTTCGGTTTCTTCCATCTGCCGAAAACCTGGACCTTGGATTACTGGATCGCCGCAATCCATGACCCGCGCATCATCCAGGCCTTCCATAACACCTTGATCGTTGCCGTGACCGCAGCCCTTTTCGGCGCGTTCTTTTTCTCCCTCATCGGCTATGTTCTGGTGCGGACCAAATTGCCGGGACGAACCGCGCTCGACTCGATTTGCTGGCTGCCCTCAGCGATCCCAGGCGTGCTGTCGGGTTTGGGTCTGTTGTGGATGTTTCTCGGGACGCCGTTTTTCCGGCCATTTTACGGCACGATTGTCCTGCTGGTGATCGCCCAGGTGCTCGGCGGCGTCACATTGTCCACCCAGATTCTCAAAGCGAACTTCGTGCAGTTAGGCAATGAGCTCGAAGAGGCCTCGCGCATGTCCGGCGCCGGCTTTTTGCGCACCTATTTTCGCGTCGTGTTTCCGCTCATGGCACAGACCATGGTACTGGTGGCGGTCATCAAATTCATGTTCGCGGCGCAGCACAATTCGGCGATCATTCTCTTGGCGACGTCGGAAACCAGGACCTTGTCACTGCTCGCGCTCGACCAGATCGCCGCCGGCTATCGCGAAGTCGCCAGCATTACGATTATTGCAATCACCTTGCTCACTCTCGGCATTGCCATCGTCGCCCGCTCTTTCGGTCTCAAGGTCGGGATTCGCGCGGACTGACTCCGAATGAAGAATGACA
>JAICHC010000980.1 GCA_025922795.1 Candidatus Binatia bacterium
ACCGTTCAACATTATGGATATATCGCTCTACGATACTATCGGAAAACGATATATGAGTGATTTTAAGGCGATGGCCGAACTTCGCTACCAAATCCGCCGCTTCCTGCGCTTCAGTGAAAATGCCGCTCGCCAGGCGGGCATCGAACCGCAACAACACCAGCTCCTGCTTGCCGTAAGAGGCCTTCCCGACAACCTAAAACCGACCATCGGTGTGCTGGCGGAACGCATGCAGCTACAGCACCACAGCACGGTTGAGCTGGTCGACCGCCTCGTCGATAGGGGATTTCTTTGTCGCTTGCGGGCGACTGACGATCGGCGCCAAGTGCTCGTTAAACTGACGCACGACGGCGAAGAGTTTCTCAAAAGCCTCTCTCTCCATCATCTACAAGAACTGCAAACCGCTGGACCGAAGCTTTTACAAGCCCTGCAAAGCGTTATTGAAAATTCGAAGACTCACAGTGCTCTCGAAACGGATACGGAGAACCTTAAAAAATCGACCATCTCGACAAAATAAGAAAGGATACAAATCATGGCTGATCAAAGCGATACCCAAGATGTCCTTCTAGATGTAAGGGTTGCCGAGGCCTCATGGCTCTACAAGTTCTACCTCAATCAGGAGAAAAAGATCCTCGGCACCGCGTCAGTGGTTCTCTTCCTGACGATTTGGGAGCTGGTCGGAAATACTTTTCAATTGATCAACCCGATGTTCATGAGCGCTCCATCGCTCATCTGGAATGCCGCTGTTCAGCTGTTTGTGTCCGGCGAGATCTATAATGACCTCTACGTTAGCGGCATCGAACTCTTCTGGGGCTATTTTCTTTCGGTTGCTTTTGCAGTCCCGTTCGGCATCATGATCGGCTGGTACAAAAAGATCGCTTACATATTCGACCCCTTCGTCAACGCGATGAACGCGACCCCGCGCGTGGCGCTTCTGCCGCTGGTGATCATCTGGTTGGGTATCGGCATACTTTCGAAAGTCGGCATCATCTTTCTCGGCGCAGTTTTCCCGATATTGATCAATACGCGCGATGGGGTGAAGACCACGCCGGCCAATCTTCTTACCGCTGCCAAGAGCTTTGGCGCTTCGGAGTGGATGCTGTTTAAGACCGTCGTGCTGCCCTCGACGATCCCGTTCATCCTTACTGGTTTGAGGCTCGGGCTGGGCAGAGCGATCGTGGGCGTCATGGTCGGCGAGCTTTACGCCGCCACCGCCGGCATCGGGTTTATGATCACAGTTGCCGGCGCGACCTTCCAGACCGACAAGGTTTTTGTCGGCGTGCTCGTTTTCGCGTTGACCGGAATGATCGGCACCGAGGCGATTACCCGGCTGGAACGGCGGTTCGACAAGTGGCGCCCCAAGGTCGGAGCGGCGGAATAAGCGGCGCCAAGGCGGTCCGGCAATTCAGTTTTTTGAAACGGCCCACCAGTAGCGTGGGCCGTTTTTTTTTAGCGACTCTCCTCCCGGCTACCGAACCACGGCCCTTGCCCTCTCGCAATGGCACCTTTAAATTAGATTCAATCAATGGGAGGGATCTTCATGGACATGCATACATCGAAACCGCTTC
>JAICHC010000981.1 GCA_025922795.1 Candidatus Binatia bacterium
TCGAGGCCTTTTTGCAGCGCCGCGTGGCCGCGGCGATGCTCACTCCGCCGGCTTCCGATAAGGCGCTGGCCGCCGGGGGAGTATTGCTCGCCAATTCTGAAAATTACGTGCCGGGCTGGCCGCTCAACTGCGGCTGGACTTTGCGACCTTGGTTGGAGGAGCACCGCGAGCTTGTCGTGCGCTTCATCCGCGCTTGGGCGGCGGCCACGGATTGGCTTTTGGCGCCGGAAAACCGCGAGGAAACCATCGAACTCGTGATGGAGAAGGAAAAACTCACGCGCGCCGGCTCAGAGGACGCCTATCGGAAAGTTGTTCCAAAAGCCCGCATAAATCCCGACGCATTGCGCACAGTTATCGAGCTGCGCAAAGAGATGGGCGTTTACAAGCCGCCTTTCGATCCGCCGGAGCGGTTCTATGACGCGAGTTATTGGTCTGAAGCGACCGGACTGCCGGTGAAATGAACGATGGAAACTAAACGAGCGAGCGTAAGAGCATGTTCACGATGCTCAGCACGATAGCGCCGAAGAATGCCGACAAAAAGCCGGCGACGTAAAATCCCGGAACGATACTGGCGGCTAGCTGGAGCATAAGCGCGTTGATGATTAGCCAAAAGATTCCCAGCGTGAGCACGGTTAACGGCAAGGTGATGATCTTGAGAATGACTCCCAGCGTTGCATTGATGAATCCAATGACGATTGGCGCAAGGAGCGCCGTCCCGAGACCGCGAACTTCGATGCCTGGAAAGAGAAAACCGACGATCAGCAGGCTGCCGGCGCTGAGGAACCAATGGAGCAGCAGGTCAAGCATACTCTCGTTAGACTATCAAAGCGTCGGTACCGGTGGAAGAGGGTTGAACGGAAATGGACGGGGTGCGAAGATAAAGGCGGTTATTTTTAACAAAAGACGATAAGGAGTGCATGCCATGTCCAAAGAAGAGCTAGAGAAGGTTGCGCGAGCCATGGTGGCGAAGGGCAAAGGGATACTCGCAGCCGACGAGAGCGCGGGCACGATCAAGAGACGTTTCGATAGCATCAATATAGAGTCGAATGAAACGAATCGGCAGGCCTATCGCGATATGCTTTTTACGACGCGGGGCATCGAGGAATCGATCAGCGGCGTCATTCTTTTCGATGAAACGCTGCGCACTAAAGCGAAGGACGGCACGCCCTTTCCAAAGTTGCTTGCAAACAAGGATATCCTGCCGGGGATCAAAGTTGACAAGGGTCCGGTAGAGATTCCGTCTTTCCCCGGCGAGGTGGTGACCGAAGGGTTGGACGGTCTGCGCGGGCGGTTGAAAGAGTACAAGGAGCTTGGCGCCAAGTTCGCCAAGTGGCGAGCGGTGATTACCATAGGCGACGGTATTCCGACCTACACCTGTCTTAAGGCCAACGGTCATGCGCTCGCACGCTACGCGGCCCTCTGCCAGGAGGCCGGCATCGTGCCGATCGTCGAGCCGGAAGTCTTGCTCGACGGCAATCACAGCATCGAGCGCTGCCAGGACGTCTGTGAGGAAACGCTGCGGATTACGTTCGCGCAGTTGGCCGAGCAGCGGGTCCACTTGGAA
>JAICHC010000982.1 GCA_025922795.1 Candidatus Binatia bacterium
AGCTGCACCTTCGCCTGCGCGATGCCACGCTTTCTTGCGCGATGCCACAGTGCGATGACCGGCTTGTGCCGCTAAAGCGACCCTGTCCTGGGCCAGAAGCCCCTATTCATGTTAGATTCACTTAGATTGCGCTGACCGGTCCGTAGACGCCACTGGCCTTGAATTTAATACCATCGAGCGACAACTGTACGCTCCAACACCCGCCGCGTACTCGCGGTCGTTGAGGATCTCGCCGAGTCGGCTCGTTGTCGCTGTTATCGTCATCGAAGCAAAAGTAGCTGGGAACCCCGTGCTCGTTGCGGTTTGCATAGCGCCCTGCATGGGCGTAAAATTATTACTGTCCGCGTTTTGAATCGACTCAGTCCGACGGTAGAGACTGTACCCTGTTGGGTGAAGAGGAGTTTTCAGCGGTGATGAGACACGTGCTCCTGGTTGCTTTCGCTTGCTTGTCGCTGCTGCGCGCGGCGGCAGCGGGGCCAGTTCCAACAGCCGAACAACTGGAGTTCTTCGAATCCAAGGTTCGTCCTCTGCTTGAGACCAAATGCGCGGCTTGCCACGGCGAGCAGGCGCAGATGGCGGGATTGAAGCTGACCACGGCGGAGGGGTTCTTCCGGGGCGCCGATACGGGTCCGATCGTGGCTGGAGGCGATCTCGAAGCCAGCCGTCTCATCCAGGCCGTCGGGTACCAAGGCAAGTTCAAAATGCCTCCAACGGGCCGGCTCTCCGACGAGGAGATCGCGGCGCTCGAAGCTTGGGTAAAGATGGGCGCGCCTTGGCCGACCTCTGGAGAGACCAAGGTGGCGGAGCAAGAAAGCGACTCTCCGCGGAAAGGCGTTGGACCCCAATGGAGCGAACAGAAGCTCGCTCATTGGGCTTTCCAGCCGGTCAGCAGTCCGGTTCCTCCCCAAGTTAGGAATCAGAAATGGGTGCGAAAGCCCTTGGATCGCTTCATTCTGGCGCGGCTCGAAGCCGCCGGGATCGAGCCGGCGCCTCCCGCCGACAAGATGACTTTGCTGCGGCGGGCTAAGTTCGACTTGCATGGTCTGCCTCCGGCGAAGGACGAGATTCGCGAGTTTCTCAACGACAACTCGCCGGAAGCATTTGCCCGGCTCATCGACCGGCTGCTGGCTTCCCCGCGATACGGAGAAAAGTGGGGACGCCACTGGCTCGACGTAGCGCGTTACGCCGACTCGACCGGCCTCGACGACGACATCAAGGTTCCTCATACCTGGAAGTACCGCGACTATGTTATCGGCGCCTTTAACAGCGATACGCCTTACGACCAATTCCTCATCGAACAGCTCGCCGGCGATGTTCTACCGCCCGAGAAACCGGGGGAGATCAACGAGCGCGGCATTATCGCGACAGGATTTCTGGCCGTCGGACCCAAACCGCTTGTCCAACAGGACAAGGTGAAGCTCAAATACGACATTGCCGACGAGCACATCGACACAACGTCGAAAGCGTTCATGGCGCTCACGATCGCGTGCGCGCGCTGTCACGATCACAAATTCGATCCGATCTCAACGAAAGACTACTACTCGCTGGCGTCCATTTTTGCGA
>JAICHC010000983.1 GCA_025922795.1 Candidatus Binatia bacterium
AAAAAATCTCGACGACAAAGCTCTGGAATGCGATCGGCAAATCGATGAGGCGAGAAAGCAGCTTGAACAAGTCGCTGGCTTAACTCGAGAGGAGGCCAAACGAAGTCTTATCGATCAGATGGTCGAGGAAGCTAAGCATGAATCAGCAAAACGCATTCGCGTGATTGAAGAAGAGGCGAAAGAAGAATCCGTGCGCAAAAGCCAGAAGATCGTTGCTTTGGCGATCGAACGCTTGGCGGGCGACTTTGTCGCCGAGCGTTCGGTTACTGTGTTCCCCTTGCCCAACGACGAACTCAAGGGAAAGATTATTGGGCGGGAAGGGCGCAATATTCGCGCCCTGGAAGCAGCGACCGGAATCGATTTGATTGTCGACGATACTCCGGAGACCGTGGTGATTTCGGGACATAACCCAATACGCCGCGAGATCGCGCGCCTATCGCTGGAAAAACTAGTCTCGGACGGCCGCATTCATCCCGGTCGCATCGAAGAGGTCGTCCGGAAGTCGGAACAGGAACTCGATGAGGCGATTCGCGAGGCCGGGCAGAAGGCGATTTTTGACGTCGGCGTGCACGGTGTCCATCCGGAGATCATCAAGCTCCTCGGCCGGCTCAAGTATCGTTACAGCTACGCGCAGAATGTGCTGCTGCATTCGATCGAAGCCGCTTTCATCTGTGGGGGTATGGCGGCGGAGTTGGGATTGAACGAGAAACAAGCACGCCGCGCCGCCTTGCTGCACGATATCGGCAAGGCGGTGGACCATGAAGTCGAAGGTTCCCACGCGATCATCGGCGCGGAGTTGGCACGCAAGTATGGCGAATCGCCAAAGATCGTCAACGCGATTGCTGCGCATCACGAAGACGTGAAAGCAGAGACTATTTTGGCGCCGCTCGTTGATGCCGCCGATGCGCTATCCGGAGCCCGGCCCGGGGCGCGCCGCGAAATGATGGAAACTTATACGCGACGGTTAGAAGAACTCGAGCGCATCGTCAATGAATTCAAAGGCGTGGAAAAGTCCTACGCGGTCCAGGCCGGCCGGGAGATTCGCATCATGGTCCAACATGATATTGTATCGGACGATGAAGCTTCGCGCATGGCGCGTGAAGTTGCTCGCCGGATTGAAAATGAAATGACTTATCCGGGCCAGGTGAAGGTTACAGTGATCCGCGAGATGCGCGCGGTGGATTACGCAAAATAGGAAAATTCTTGAATGCGAGTTTTGATTCTCGGAGACGTAATGGGACGTCCCGCGCGGCGTGCCGTGCGGGACCTCGTCCCGTCGCTGATCGACAAAGAAGAAATCGACCTGGTTGTTGCCAACGTGGAAAACGCCGCTGGCGGAATGGGCGTTGACCTCAAGAGCGCCAAGGAGCTTCTCTCCGCGGGTGTTCAGGTTCTAACTTCCGGTAATCACATCTGGAAGAAAAAGGAAATCTATCCGTTCTTAGATGAGCAAGAGAGCCTCATCCGCCCGGCCAACTACCCGGCGGGTGCGCCGGGTAAGGGTTGGTGCGTTTGGCAGCATGGTGGCCTTCGCGCGCTGGTCATAAACCTGCAGG
>JAICHC010000984.1 GCA_025922795.1 Candidatus Binatia bacterium
GCATTTCCTGGACGATGCCGGCGAGGCGCGCCTGGATCACTTGCAGTGTAATCGGATCGACGGTCATGGCTAGGCAATAGGCGGCCAAACAATTGGAGTGCTGGAGTGATGGAGAGTTGGAGTGGTGTCCGCCCCTCCGGCAATACTCCAGTACTCCAACACTCCATTACTCCAATTTATTCCGGGACTCGCGCGGGCGGCGCAATTCGCGCGTCTCGGTTTCGTTCAGCGCGAGGTCACCGTCTACCGCGTCGACGGCAACGTGAAAGACCTCACGCGCCTTCTCCCGGGTGACATAGCCGTTGCGGACGTCGTTGAGCACTCTTTGCGGATCGCGCTCGAAGGGATTGCCCAAGCCACCGCCTCCCGGTGTTTCCAGACTGAACACTTCGCCGGGGTGAAGCACGTGGTCGGAGTAGCGCGACGGGATAATGCGCTCATCGGCCGTGCCGGGGTTTAAGGTGCACAACCCGGTCTTGCCGTCCATGCCGCCGTCGATACCTTTGGGCGCAACCGTGTGTTTGGTTGAACGGAGCGAGAAGCGCGCGTCGTTGTCGAGAACTTCGTACTCGCGAACGAAGCCCAAGCCGCCGCGGAACAGACCCGGGCCGCCGGAATCGGGAATCAACTCGAAGCGTCTCACCCGAGTGGAAAACTCCGACTCGATGATTTCGATGGGCGCGATCTTCGCGTTAGATTGATTGACGTTGGTGCCGGAGACACCATCCTTGCCGCTCCGGCCGCCCGAGCCGCCGCCAAAGATTTCATATTGCACGTATCCTTTGCCGGTCTTGTTGCTGCGCCCGCCGATGATGATCGACCGGCTGCTGCAACCGTCGCCGACCTTCTTATGCGGCGTGATCTGGCTCGAGGCCTCGAGCAGCGATTCGACCAGCGCGTGGACGGTCGGATTATAGGTGTTGACCGGCGCCGGAAAGCGCGGATTGACCACGCTGCCTTCGCGGACTTTGATATCGATGCACTTGGCCAGGCCGTAATTGATCGCCAAAGCAGGATCAACCAGGCAAGTGAGCAGATAACAGCAGGCGGCGCGCACGATGGTGGGGCGAATATTCGCGGGGCCTTTGGTCTGATCGGCCGAGCCGGTAAAATCGAAGAGCAGTCGGTCGCCCTTTTTTTCGATCCGCACATGGAGTCGCACCGGTTTGTCGAGGTCGACGCCGTCACTGTCGACAAAGCGCTCGCCTTCGCCGATACCGTCGGGCCAGGACGCAATTTCTGTGCGTACTTTGGCTTCGGTGAGCGCAAAGAGCTGTTCGAAAGAATCGAGTATGGTTTCCTTGCCGTAGCGCTCCATCATTTCTTGAAAGCGCTTTTCGCCGAGACGCGCCGCGCCCACCTGGCCGCGCAAGTCGCCGACGACCAACTCCGGCGTGCGGCTGTTGCAGCCCAGCAGCGCTTCAATGTCTTTGCTGGTTTTGTATGCCTGGACGTATTTGATCGGCGGCACATGCAGACCTTCCTGGTAAACCTCGCGCGCTTGGCTCCAGCAGCTGCCGGGCACGGGACCGCCGATGTCGCTCTTGTGCGC
>JAICHC010000985.1 GCA_025922795.1 Candidatus Binatia bacterium
CACCGCGCTCACGGCGAAGGGCAGGGTCAGCTCATCGCCTTCGACGCCGACGAAGATCCGGCCTTCTTGGACGTGGCGCTTGATGTAATCCGGAATCGACTCTTGCTCGCGCAGCTTGAGAAATCGCCCGCGCGGATCGTACTGCACGTGGCTTTCCCAGGATCCAGTGAAACGTTCCATGCAGGTGAGCAGCCAGCCGCAGCCGGCTTCCATGAAACCCATGCGTAAGCCTGGAAATTTATCGAAGACGCCGTTGAAGATGATGCCGGCAAAGCAGATCATCTGGCTCATCGGGTGGCCGAGTGCATTGGCGACGGCATAAGGGCTCATGTCGTCCATCAAAAGATTCTCATGGGCGCCGCCGTGAATCGCGATCGCGCAGCCGAGCCGCTCGGCCTCGCCGTAAATGGGCCAGTATTTCTGCGACCCCAGGTGCGGCATGTTGACGCCCATCGAAGGCAGCATCGCGCCGCAAAATCCGAGATCGCGCACGATCCGGCGCAGCTCGATGACGGCTTCGGCGGGTTCTTGCAGCGGAATCAGGCCCATCGCCTTAAAGCGCGGGCTTTTGGACGTATAGGTATCGTACATCCAGTTATTGTAGGCGCGTGCCAGCTCGATCGCCCAGTCGCGGCTGACGATCTTTCCGAAGGCGAGACCCGCGCTGGTATAGAGAATCGTCGTGCCGATGCCCACGTCTTCGAGAAAAAGTTCCCAGCCTTCGCGGCCGACGTTGGCGAAAGCACCCTTCGGCGTGAAGTGGCGGTTGGCGGAATGCAAATGGTCGATCGGCGGAAAAGGATTTTTGCCGCGCGCTTCCGAAAAACTTCTGCCGACGTACTCTTCGGGCATGTATTTGACGATACTGGCGATGTCTTCGACCACGTGGCCGTCGCCGTCGATAATCTTCTGTGTGTTCTCGCTCATTGACCGTTCTCCTGGATTCTATCTTTGCGTCGCGCTTCGCTTTGTTTGACCACGTCTCGGGTCTCACGTCCGGCGTTTGGCGTTGGCTCCAAGAACCGGAGACTCTAGATCATGCGCTTTTTCGCGCCGTATCCTTCTGCAAAGGATATTTCTCGCACAATGTTTTCCAGTACGCGGCGATCTTCTTGCCGTTGTCTGTGACTTCCTGGGGTATGATGCGCCATGGCGCGCGCAGCGGACCGGCAGTGCAGTAACCCGCCTCGTTGACGGCTAGTTTAAACACGTTTTCGCGCCACGAAAGATTGCCGATGTTGGGGCCGACTCTGCCGACGCCGTCGAGTTCAAGGCAAATTCGCTTCGTGGTTTCCCAGTCCCGGGCTATACACGCTTCGAGCAAACTTATGACCGGCGATGGCCCCATCCAAACGTTGAACGACCAGCAACCTGCAGCGCCGAGCTGATAATAAGGAAACATCTGCGTCTGGTTTACGAAAACGCTCATCTTGCCTTTGGTGATGTTGCACAGCTCGACGAACTGCAGCGGTGTACGATGGCTGTCCTTCATGCCGACGATATTGGGCTTCTCGATGATCTTCTTAAACGCGCCAACGGGAATCGTCACGCG
>JAICHC010000986.1 GCA_025922795.1 Candidatus Binatia bacterium
GCGCGAATTACTAGAACTGACAATATAATCAAGCGCTGGAAACTCGTAGTGCAGAAAGAGAGTAACGCCCATGTCGAAACACAAAAACTCGAAACTAACGCTATCGTCTCTAATAGCTTTTTGCGCGGTCTTTTTTTTATAGTTCTTCAGTACTGCATAAGTTGCCCTTAGCTTGGCCGAGCGATCGCAGCGGCGAGTTTTTCTCATTCACATCCTTACCAATTCTCAGCAGCCAAATGGACAGAAAAAAAAGTGAACCCGGGAATCTAAATTCCGGCAGCCAAGAGGGTAAAGACGCCGCAATCCCTGAACCGGCCATGACCGGCGGCGATTTGGCAGGAATAACTAGCCCACAACTGCACCGGCCAGCCGACAAATCGGAGTTACTGGTCAGCCTATATCGAACATTGATCGATAGTGGCGAATTGCCGGCCGGGCTTCGTTCCGCCCTCGAAATCGTGTGCGAATTCACGGGTTGGGTTGTCGGGGCTGCCTGGTTGCCCACCGATGATAAATCACAGTTAAAATTTTACACCGCCTGGCATCATGACGATCGAAGCCTCGCCGAATTCGTCAGAGCCTGCGAGCAACGATTTTTTCCCAGCGACGGTGGACTGCCGGGACGTGTATGGGAGCGCCGAGCACCCGAATGGATCGCCGACTTGAGCGCGCAGTCGCTTGAAGGATTTCCGCTCGCCTCTTTTGCCGCACAGGCTGGCATCAAGGGCGCAGTCGGAGTTCCGATTCTTCACGGCGACGATATCGTCGGAGTACTGACGTTTTATATGAGGGAGGTGAGGGAGGAAGACGATTCTCTCATTGATGCCGTGTCCGGCGTGGCAACCCAGCTCGGCTTTGCTCTTCAGCACAAGCGGATAGAAGCGGACTTGCGCCAGCGCGAAGCGCTGATTCAGAAAAGTCATGACGAATTGGAGTTGCGCGTTGCGGAACGCACGGTTCAACTGAGAATTGTCAACGAGTCGCTTCAGGCCGAGGTTCTTGAACGAACCCGTCTTCAGGAGGAGACGCAATCGCGCGTACGCCAACAGCAAGCCGTCGTTGACATCGGTCAACGCATCCTCAGTGGCGTGCCGCTCGCCGTGCTTTTTCACGAGGTTTGCGAGCGCGTCGCGAGCACGTTGGATGTTGAGTTTTGCGGAATATTGGAGCTTGAACCGGAAGGTCAAGCGCTGACGCTGCGCGCCGGGTCGGGCTGGCGCGACGGGCTCGTCGGCCGCGCGACGGTGGAAGCGGGAAACCGGTCGCAAGCCGGTTACACATTGGCTTCGCGGCAGCCGGTGATCGTCAAAGATTTGCCTAATGAGCGGCGCTTCAGCGGCGCGCCTCTGCTGCTCGATCATGGCATCGTTAGCGGCGCGACCGTTGTCATCCCCGGCCGCGACCGGCCTTTAGGAGTACTGGGGGCGCACTCGGTCAGGAGCCTGACTTTACAACCCGAGCAAATCAATTTTCTGGACTCGGTCGCTCATGTCTTGTCTCAAGCGATCGGGCAGCGACGTTCCGAGGCGGCGATTCAACGGA
>JAICHC010000987.1 GCA_025922795.1 Candidatus Binatia bacterium
CTCGTTCATTTTTTGTCATCCGACTTGCCGTCTAGCTTGGCAATAATCCCCTCGGCAACATTCGCCGGCACCGGCTCGTAATGTGAGAACTGCATCGTGTAAGTTGCTCGCCCTTGGGTCATCGAACGCAGGTCGGTAGCATAACCGAACATTTGTGCCAGCGGCACCCGCGCATCTATAGCCTGAGCGGCCGGCCGCGAATCCATCCCCAAAACCTTACCGCGGCGCGAGTTGAGATCGCCAATCACGTCGCCCATGAAATCTTCAGGGACTACCACCTCCACCGACATAATAGGCTCAAGCAGGACCGGACTTGCCTTGCGGGCGGCCTCTTTGAACGCCATCGAGCCGGCAATCTTGAAAGCGATTTCCGATGAGTCGACATCATGATAGCTGCCGTCGAATAACGTGACCTTCACGTCTACGATCGGATAGCCCGCTAACGCGCCATTTTCCGTCGCCTCTTTAATGCCTTTTTCTACGGCTGGAATATACTCGCGCGGAATCGCGCCTCCTTTGACAGCGTCGACAAATTCGAATCCGGCTCCAGGTTCTCGCGGCTCTAGTTTGATCCAGACGTCACCGTACTGACCGCGACCACCGGTTTGGCGAATGAACTTGCCCTGCTGCTCGACCGCCTTACGGACGGTTTCCTTATAGGCTACCTGCGGCTTACCGACGTTGGCGCCGACGTTGAATTCTCTTAGAAGACGATCAACGATGATCTCGAGATGAAGCTCGCCCATCCCGGAAATAATCGTCTGTCCGGTCTCTTCGTCGGTCCGTACTCGGAACGACGGGTCTTCGGCGGCCAGTTTCTGCAGTGACAATCCTAGCTTTTCCTGATCGGCCTTGCTTTTAGGTTCGATTGCAATCGAAATTACCGGCTCAGGAAATTCGATCGACTCGAGAATGATCGGATCGTTCTCATCGCACAAAGTGTCACCGGTTGTTGCAGTTCGCAGACCCACCCCAGCGGCAATATCACCGGCGTACACTTCTTTTATCTCTTCACGCTTGTTCGCGTGCATCTTCAAAAGACGACCGATTCTCTCGCGCTTGCCTTTGGTCGAATTGTAAACACTGGCACCTGCAGTCAACGACCCGGAGTAGACCCTGAAAAAGCTCAACGTTCCAACGAAGGGGTCAGTCATGATTTTGAATGCAAGAGCCGAAAACGGCGCATCGTCCTTAGCGGGGCGTTCGTCAGGCGCCTGGGAATCAGGATCGATGCCTTTAACCGGCGGAATGTCCAGTGGAGAGGGCAAGTACTCAATCACGGCGTCGAGCAATGGCTGAACACCTTTGTTGCGGAACGCCGAACCGCACAGCACGGGAATGATCTTGATGCCCAAAGTAGCACTCCTGATGGCCTTCGTCAGCTCGGCTTCGTTGATTTCGTGGCCCTCCAAGTACTTCTCCATGATTGTCTCATCCGAATCCGCAGCCGCTTCGATCAATTTTTCACGATACTCCGCCGCTGCCGACGCCATCTCTTCCGGTATGGCTTCATCACGAAACTTCGCCCCGAGACTCTCATC
>JAICHC010000988.1 GCA_025922795.1 Candidatus Binatia bacterium
ATTGGGGCTCTGCCCCTGGTTCGGCCTATGGCCCAAATCGGGCAGAGCCCGTACCAAGGGGCCCAGCCCCTAGTTTATTTATTGGGAGCGACGGCGGGGCGTAGCCCCGCCTCACATCCGGCGGCATAGCCGGTGCGGTTGGTAAAGCGCGGTCATGCAAGGCTCTCGCGTAGTGGTGGTAACGCGGCGGTCATGCACGGCACTCGCTTGGCCCGGGAAAAGCTGCCACGCGTGCGAGGCACTAGCGCAGTACCGGGAATCGGTTCTGAATGCGGCCGCTTCTTGGATCGCAAGAATACGTGTCTCGGTTACAATTCAACCGCAAAAACGGCAGCCGGGAGGATTGATGAAAGGCCCAACTTTCGGCACGCGAAAGAGCGCCCGTTGCGGAACGTTCCGCCACGAAGCGGCGTGCACGGCTGCAAGTTTTTTGGGACGAAGTTGTGAAACCAGGATGATCCGCTTGCCTGGCCCAGCGCGAAACCTAATCGCTACGTGAGAAAACGTAAACTCCTCTTTTCGATTTTCCTTCTACTACTCACACTAGTCGTTGGTGTGTGGTTGTCGGGAACTGTGTTAACGGCGCCTGCACGACGAGTGATCGGTGTTGCTCCTTCCGATTTGAACGCAAGAGCCATTGAGTTTCAGAGCGGGTCAGGAGCGACGCTTAAGGGTTGGTTCATCGAAGGCAAAAAGGACAAAGGCGCCGTCATTCTGATGCACGGCGTGCGTTCGAGTCGACTCAGCATGGTAGACCGTGCACGTTTTCTTTCTCGCGCCGGGTTTTCGGTGCTACTGTTTGATTTTCAGGCTCATGGAGAAAGTTCGGGGGATCAAATCACCTTTGGTCATCTTGAAAGTAGAGACGCGCAGGCAGCGGTAGATTTTCTGCGCGCCCACGCTAAGGGTGAAAGAATCGGTGTCATCGGTGAATCGATGGGTGGTGCCGCGACGTTGCTTGCGGAGCCGGCGCTTGAAGTGGACGCAATGGTTTTGGAGTTGGTCTACCCGACGATCGACGACGCCATCGGTAATCGATTAACTATGAGACTCGGCTCGTGGTCGCGGATTTTGACGCCTGTATTGAGTTGGCAATTGAAGTCGAGGCTGGGTATCGATGCTGACGCTCTGCGTCCCTTGAATAGGGTCGCCACGGTTACGATCCCGAAACTGTTCATCGTGGGTGCCGAAGATCAACATACGACCCTCGAAGAATCGCAGAGGATTTTCGAAGCGGCTGCTGAACCGAAAGAATTGTGGATAGTGGAGCGGGCGGCGCACACGGATTTATATGCGGTAACGAAAGAGGAATATGAGCGCCGTGTGTCGAGTTTCCTTACCAGCCGGCTGTCGCGATAGGAGCGTATGAGTTGCAGGCGAGCGTGGTCGCGGAAGATGGACAAGAAGACCCCAACAACGCGGTTTGTTTTGTACGACCTACACGTGCTGTGAACGCTGGACCAGCGGGAGGTGAATCGCCATTAAACTTGCCGCGTGGGTCCTTATACGGCTTATCGAGCAATCATCCACCCGGAAATA
>JAICHC010000989.1 GCA_025922795.1 Candidatus Binatia bacterium
GCCCAACCCATGTAACGAAGCATCATCTCACCGCTGAGAACCACGCTGCCGGGATTCACGCGATCCTGGTTTGCATATTTCGGAGCGGTTCCGTGAGTCGCCTCAAAGATGGCGTGGCCGGTGACGTAATTAATATTACCGCCCGGCGCAATGCCGATGCCGCCGACCTGGGCTGCGAGTGCGTCGGAAAGATAATCGCCGTTCAGGTTCAAAGTGGCGATCACATCGAAATCTTCGGGACGGGTGAGCACCTGCTGCAGTGTGATATCGGCAATGGCGTCTTTGACAATGACTTTGCCCGCCTTCACAGCAGCTTTCTGTTCGTCGTTCGCGGCGGCTTCGCCTTTTTCCTTTTTGGTGCGTTCCCATTGCGCCCAGGTATAAACCTTGTCGCTGAAGATCCGTTCCGCCGCTGCGTAACCCCAATCTCGAAATGCCCCTTCGGTGTATTTCATGATGTTGCCCTTGTGCACCAGTGTGACGCTCTTTCGTTTATGGCGCAGGGCGTATTCAATCGCCGATTTCACGAGGCGGACCGTGCCGACATTCGACACGGGCTTAATCCCAAGGCCGACCTGGATGGGCATGTTACCGACGTTATGATCTGGGGCGGCCAGCTTCATGTAACCCGCCATCGCTTGGTGCGTGCCGAAGCGGATTTTTGCGAAATCTTTTGGAAACTCCTTTGCGAGAAAATCGAGAACCTTCTGCGCTTCGGGCGATCCGCCGACATATTCGATGCCCGCGTAAATATCTTCCGTGTTTTCGCGGAAAATAATCATGTCGACCTTTTCCGGGTGTTTCACTGGGGAGGGGACGCCGGTGAAGTATTGCACTGGCCGCAGGCACACATAGAGATCGAGCATCTGTCGCAGCGCCACGTTCAGGGAACGAATACCGCCGCCGACCGGAGTGGTGAGGGGGCCTTTGATCCCAACCAGATATTCTTTGAAGGCTTCGACGGTGTCGTCCGGCAACCAGTTATCAAATTTGTTCTTGGCCGTTTCGCCCGCGAACACTTCGAACCACGCGATCTTGCGCTTGCCGCCGTAAGCCTTCTCCACCGCAGCGTTGAAAACGCGCTCGCTCGCCGCCCAGATATCCGGCCCGGTACCGTCGCCGCGGATGAAAGGAACGATCGGATTTTCTGGAACGTTGAGTTTTCCGTTCTGAATCGAAATTTTACCGCCTGCTGGCGGAGTCACATCTTTATAAGCCATGGCAAAATAAGGGTGCGGTTTTACGTCTTTGCTGCGGCGAGAGCAAGGGAAACAAGCAAGCGGCGGGCTGGCGGAAATCCCGAGCTGGCGTCGGCGAATCGGACGAGGAGATCAATTGGGGTGTTCCTAATTTCGGAAGATGCCGGTCGGGGTAAGTTGATGCTGTTATGGGAGACGATCCAAATAAAAAGAAAGCCGACAGCAAACGTAAAAGCAAACAGCCGCACGAAGTCGCTTATCGCAAGCGCAAAGCGGCCAAGAAGAGCAGCCGCGCTTAATTTTCCCCGGGTGACGATGGATTGGTGCTCCACTTCGCC
>JAICHC010000990.1 GCA_025922795.1 Candidatus Binatia bacterium
CGTCCGCCAAGGGGCTGCGGGTGGAGTGTTCCCGCCGAATCCCGATTTTCCTGCTCGGACGCGGGTGCTGGCGCGCGAGAAGAACAATGGCGGGCGACTTTTCGCCGGCATTGAGGTCGCGGGAATTCTCGTGAGCGATGACGACGGTCAGAGTTGGCAGGCGGCCAATGACGGGCTTACCGATCCAGATATCCATCAGATTCTGCCGTCGAAGGCTCCGGGTCTCGTCGTTACGGCCTGCGGTGAAGGTGTTTCGCGCAGCACGGATCGCGGCACCCATTGGGAAAAGGTCACGCCGCACGGGAGCCGCACGTATGGCAATGCGCTCGCGGAAGATGCCAAAGGGAACATTTATCTGGGCATCACCCAAGACCGCCCGCGGACCTGGACGCGCGCGGGCCGGGCAAAAAGCGCGATATTTGAATCGCCCAACGGCGCCGATTGGCAGTTGCTTACAGAAAAGATGTCCGGCGGCGTCATGAATCTTTGCAGCGCGCCCGATGGTAACGGAGTGTTGGCCTCGACGGCGGACGGCGAAGTAATCATCGTAACGTCATCGGGAGAAACCCGAACGATCGTTACCGGACTGCCTTGCATTACGGCGATGGCGCTCGGGGGCTATCCCGGAATTTAGGTTCGCGAGTTTTCGTGTTTTGATTTTTCACCCCAATCCGAAGCTCGAAACAACGAACACAAACCGGCTTACGCCGGCAGACGCTGATATTTCCCTCTGTAAAAAAGCAAGGGCCGCTCCCCAGTCGCACTCGCGTTTAGAATTTCACCGATGAGAATGGTGTGGTCGCCGCCGTCGTAACGCTCGATGATTTTGCACTCGACGTGAGCCAGGGCGCCCTCAAGGATCGCAGCGCCGTTGCTGCCGGCGTGCCATTGCAAACCGGAAAATTTATCGATTCCTTTGGTGGCGAAGCGACGCGAGATTTCTTCTTGATCTTCGCTGAGAAAATTGACCGTGAAGCCGTTTTGCAATTCGAAGCAGGCGTAGCAGGTCGCCGCTTTGTCGACGCTGATCAGCACCAGCGGCGGATTGAGCGACAACGACATAAAAGCATTGGCCGTCAGGCCGTTCGGGTTGCCGTCTTTATCCCGGGTCGTGATGATGGTCACGCCCGTGGCGAAATGTCCCATCACGCGGCGCAGCTCTTGGGGTTCGATCGGCATGGTCTTCCTCGATGAGCTAGCTTTTTTTAGGGGTAGCAGAGCCTGCCTTGCCCTGTCAATGCGCGGCGGCCTGGACGCGCGCGAGCCGAAAATGCTAGACCTTAGTCTACAGGAGGAATTGAACCATGGCTGTACAAGAACAAAAAGCAGAAAATTCCTTGGATCGTTACATCGCTGAAGTTCGCGCTGTTTGGGGCGACGGCAAGGACCCTCAATTGCCGTTCAAAGTGGCGGCGTTGATGGTGTCGGCCTCGTCGATGAGCAGCAGCTCGGCGCCGCTGCCCAGCGCGGTGTGCGCCATGTCGCCGCGCGCCACCGTGCGAACCTCGATCCCGTCGGCGCGGCAGGCCTGTTCGA
>JAICHC010000991.1 GCA_025922795.1 Candidatus Binatia bacterium
ATCGAACCGACGGTGACCTGGGGAATCAATCCCGGTCAATCGGTCGGCATATCCGAGAAAATGCCCAAACCGGATGAATTCTCCGATCCGGAAGGCGCCAAGAAGGCCTACGAGCATATGGGCTGGCAGCCCGGTGCGCCCATGCTCGGCACGCCGATCAACGTGGCGTTCATCGGCTCCTGCACCAACGGCCGGCTCGCCGACCTGCGCGCGGCGGCGAAGATTGCCAAGGGAAGAAAAGTCAATTCCGCCGTGCGCGCCTTGGTGGTGCCGGGCTCGGCGCAGGTCAAAAAGCTCGCCGAGCAGGAGGGCCTGCACGAAATTTTCACGGAAGCCGGATTTCAGTGGCGTGAGGCCGGTTGCTCGATGTGCCTGGCGATGAATCCCGATAAACTCAACGGCCGGGAAATTTCCGCGTCGTCATCGAACCGAAACTTCATCGGCCGGCAGGGCAGCCCCCAAGGCCGCACGCTGTTGATGAGCCCGGCCATGGTGGCGGCGGCAGCCCTCAACGGCAAGGTCGTCGATGTGCGCGAGTACGAATAGGCGAGGAGCCATGAGCGAGATCGTCAAGATCATTAAAGTCAGCGGCTCGGCCGTGCCGGTCCGCGGCAACGACATCGATACCGATCGCATCATTCCGGCGCGCTATTTGAAGGAAGTCACCTTCGCGCGCATGGGCGATTATCCGTTTTTCGACGAGCGCTATGACGGTTCCGGCAAGAAAAAAGACCATCCGTTCAATGACCCGGAATATAAAGGCGCTTCGGTTCTATTCGTCAATAAGAATTTCGGCTGCGGCTCTTCGCGCGAGCACGCGCCGCAGGCGCTTTTCCGTTTTGGCATCAAAGCGATCGTAGGCGAATCCTTCGCCGCCATTTTCGCAGGCAACTGTACGATGATGGGACTGCCGGCTGTGACGGTGGGCGCCAAAGAGATCGAAGAACTCATGAAGAGCGTCGAAGAGAATCCTCGGACCGAGTACAGTGTCGATCTCGAAAACAAGACTCTTTCGTATGGCAACCGCAAAATCGCGATCGACTTGCCGGAAACCTATCGCATCGCGCTCACTATGGGTTCTTGGGATTCCACCGCGTTGCTGCGCGCCAATCTCGAACAAGTCAAGAAAACCGCCGCGAAACTACCGTACATGAGCGGTTTTTCCAGCTAGATCGTATTTCCTATCCGTCCCGGCGCACAGAGGCGCGACACATGGCTGAAAGAATTGTCTCCATGCACGCCGCGCATCGCAGCGGCAAAGAAAGTCATCGAGCGCAGGTCGCGCATTCTTGAATAATCCACAAGACAAAAGCGCGGCGAATCGCGACGAGACGGCAAGTTCGGTAAATCAAAACGGCAAAGGGGCAGAGAAAAAATTTGGCTTAAGTCAGGGAGGTACCGTGGCGAATAAATGGGATGAGCGCAAGAAAGCGCAGGAAGACGAATATTTCGTAAAGAAAGAGCGCGAGCTACTGGAGAAAATGAGAGCTAAACAGCAAGCCGAAGCGCAAGGCGCCGAGAAGCAAGCCGC
>JAICHC010000992.1 GCA_025922795.1 Candidatus Binatia bacterium
CCTTATCGAATCGATCGTCAAAGAGGTTCAATACGCCGCCGGTGACAAGATCCTCCGCGAAGGCGACACCGCGGACTCCCTTTACCTTTTGGCCGCCGGACGCGTGAGCATCTGCCTGACAATTAAAAACAGCGCGCGGCGCCAGCGATTGAGCACGATCAGCCCCGGCCTGGCATTCGGCGAATTGGCGCTGCTCGACGGCGGTACGCGATCAGCCGACGTTATCGCCGATGAACCGGCTCGGTGCTTTGTTTTACCGATCGCCGACCTTCAAGCGCTAGGCAAGAAACATCCGGCCATTGAGAACAAATTGATTTTCAACATTGCCCGCGAGCTTTCGGCTCGCTTGCGCCGAGCGGATGAAGAGATCCGCTCGCTGGCGGACTAAACGGATTTATCCTAGCGGAGCAGAGCCGCAACCAAAGTTTCGAAGAGAGAAATCTTTCTTAGACCCCTCGCATTCGTTCTTGATCCTTGATCTCGCCTAATCGAGCTGCGCCCACTCGTTGAATTCTTCCAGGCCCAACTTCTTCAATGTATCCACATAGGGCCGGCCGGTTTTTTCATGGCGGCCGGAGAGTTGGTGATACTCGCGGACCATTTCCGGCAGCCATTTGGCGATGGTGAAGCCTTTGTATTTGCCGTCGGGAACCGGATCGAGAAAGCGCTGACCCACCTGCTGCCAGTCGTGATCGGCAATCCAGCCCCGCTGGGTGGCGAAGATGCTTTGCAAGATCGCGCTGCGGTGGCCCGCGGCGAGCGCTTCGTCCATGGTAAAATTCCATCCGGTGGTGGCGTTGAACGAATCGACCACGCTGTTCAAGCCGTCCGGCTTCATGTGCATTTGCGCAAACCAGCAGCCTCCCATCAGGCCGACGAATTGGCGATACTGCTCGGCGATCACGTTGGATTGCGGCCAGCCTTTCGGATCCTCGCGGTCAAGCGGCCCCCACTTTTCGCGGTATTTGAGATCCGGCGGCGGATTGGCCGTGCCCCCGCCCTGCGGCTTCATGCCGCCGCTGGCGACGATCTCGCGCAGCATGTTGCTGAAGTGGGGCCGCCAGTCGTGCATGGCGGGCACGCCGCGCTTGGTGTGCACGACCCATTTGACAGCGTCGCCACCGATCGCCTCCGCCACTTCCAGCGGACCGTCGGCGATCAAGTTGCCCCACTTGCCCTGGCGCCGCGCGGTCATTTCCAATAGTTTATCGATCGCTCCGACGTTGCCCCATTCGAGCCGCAAACCGTCGCAATCCGCCGCGGTCACCAAGCCCTTTTCATACGCTTCGAACAAAACTCCCGCGCCGAAGGCGAAATGACCGCATTCGATGCCGAGATCGTTGATGCGCTCGGCGAGATAGAGCGTCGCGTTGCCTTTGACGCCGAGATTCCAAAACGTATCGAGCCACTCGGCGCCGGCGTTGAAATGGCCGACCTTGCCTTTGAACTCGCCTTCGCCCACCTCGACGTCCCAGGGACACAACCGCGCGCATTGAAAGCAGGGCCGCTGGGTAATTCGATTCTGATCGA
>JAICHC010000993.1 GCA_025922795.1 Candidatus Binatia bacterium
CGCGTGAGATCCTCGAGCGCCAGCTCGAAGAACAGCTCTTCCCCCGTTTTGCCCTCGTCGAGCTTTTCGCAAATCGCGGCATCGTAGGCGGTGCTGTTTTTGATCGCATGGTCGAAGATCGTCGGATTGGACGTGAGCCCGGTCACCGACAGCTCGTCGATATAGCGCTTCAGCGTGCCGCTGTTGAGCAAGTCGCGCGTAATGTTATCGAGCCAGAGACTCTGTCCTAAGTTATGAAGTAGTTGGGTTGCTTTCATTTTATTGCCTCCTGAGAAATTTGCACCGGCTGTTGGCCGGCGAGTAGGGCGGATAAGTCATAGCGAAGTAGATCGCCAATGCGCTCTACCGTTAAGTCCGCCGGTGGACATGCGACAATCATATTTAGGTCATGGGCATATTGGCCCTGACGTGCAAATATGGCGGTTACGCGCGACCTCCATGCCCTCTTGACAGCAGTCAAGATGCGCAGCTTATCGTCCATGAGGATATAGTGCGCCGCCGGGTAACGGCGCTCGACGTCATCCAGCGCCTCTTCTTTGTAAATGTAGACGAGTACGTTGCCTTCTACAGCTTCAGAGATGCCCGAGCGTTCGACTTTGCGCGGTTGAAAAACCACGTCGCCGTCCGAGAGGATGACCGTCTGCCCCCATGAGCGAAACCGCTCAAGGACGTCGAGCGATCCAGGATAGAGACGATTAGCGAATGGATAGTCAACCAGGAACGACGACATCGACAGCAGGTGAATGTCTTGAGGGTACTCGACCCGAAGACGCTGCAAGGCGCCTAGATAATCGCGGTAGCCTAACTCCGTGAACAGCTGTTCGAGAATCGCCCAGTATCGCTCACGACTGGAAACTCCGAACTCACGATCGAGGTAACATTTGATGTCGTTCTGGACGCGGTCGTTGTCGAGCAGCGTATTGTCCACGTCAACTAAAAAAACGATTGGGCTCGGAATCATTAGCGTGCCTCTGCCTGGTGAGCTGAAACAAAAGACGCAAGTGCTTTGTTTACAATTTCTTGAGCTTCGCTGACGATCGCGTCCAGGTGGGCTTGATCCTTAAAACTCTCCGCATAGATCTTGTAGATGTTCTCGGTGCCGGACGGCCGCGCCGCGAACCAACCGTTGGCAGCCACAACCTTGAGGCCGCCGATCGCCGCGCCGTTGCCTGGGGCCGCAGTCAGTTTGGCTGTGATCGGCTCGCCGGCGAGCCGATCAGTAGCAACCGCTTCGGGTGATAATTTTTCCAGCCGCGCCTTTTGCTCCGGCGTCGCCGGCGCATCGATGCGTACGTAGTAGGGTGTGCCGAACTCGGCTGTCAGTTCCTGATAGTGCTTGCCCGGATCTTTACCCGTGCGGGCGGTGATTTCCGCAGCCAGCAAATTCGGGACAAGCCCGTCCTTGTCCGTCGTCCAGACCGTGCCGTCCCGCCGCAGGAAGCTGGCCCCGGCACTCTCTTCGCCGCCGAAGCAGTAGGAACCTGTGAACAGTCCGTCCGCGAACCACTTGAACCCCACAGGAACCTCGGC
>JAICHC010000994.1 GCA_025922795.1 Candidatus Binatia bacterium
GACCGCGACTTTCTCCCGACCTTCAGGCGTGCGGTAGTGAAGACGCATCTCGCCCCTGATCATGTGCATGGTCTCGTCGCTTGGATTGATGTGGAATTCGCTCCGATACTCGCGGCCGCGCGCCAGGAAAACGAGAGTGTCATCATGCTGCCAGAGCACGCTCACGCGCCGGCCGGTGTCAGCGAGTTTGCGGCCTTCCGCGAACAGATCGACGATCGGCATGGAAAACATAAAACCTCCCTTTTGGGGCAATTGAAGTATTGGAGTACTGGAGTGATGGGTCTAAGGCTTTAAAGCAATACTCCAACACTCCATTACTCCATCATTCCAACGTTTTCCATTCCCCTACTCCGGCAGCGCTTGGCCTTGGGTCTCGCGCGCGAACAGCAGCACGATCAAGCCGAAAAAATAGATACAGCTGATCGTCGCGATGGCCGGGGCAAACGCGCCGTGCGCGGAAATCAACGCGCCGGCAACGAACGGCGCGGCGGCGGAAAAGAAACGGGCAAAGTTGTAACAAAAGCCTTGAGCGGTTGCGCGGATCGCGGTGGGAAAAAGCTCGGGCAAATAGACTGCGAAGCCGGTGAAAATTCCAGCGGCGAAGAATCCGACCAGCGGTGAAAGGAGAATCGCTTGGCGGAATTCCTTCGCCACAAAAAACGTCGTCGGCACGAACAGCAGCGCGCCAAGGAAGTAGAAAGACATCGCTCTCTTTCTACCCCAGTGGTCGGCGGCCAAAGGAAAACAGAGGCAGCCGATCATGCCGCCAAAGTTGAGCACGGCAGTGATCAGGCTGACCTGCGGGATCGCGGCTTTTGTTCCTTGAGCGTGGAGCATGGCGCCTATCCAGCTAGGTACCCATTGAATCGCGCCCTGATAGCCGAAAGTCGCGATCACCGCCAGCGCGGTGCCGACGATGACGTCGCGCCGCAAAGGCGGTTTGAACAGCGCGCGATAAGGGTTTGCGGTGCTCTTGGCGCGGACCCAGCGTTGCGGCTCTTCGAGCGAATGGCGGATGTAAAAGGCGACCAGCGCCGGCAGCACTCCGAGCGCGAAAACCCAGCGCCAGCCATACGGCCCGATGAAGAAATAAAGCAACGAGGCGAGAAAGAAGCCGATCCCGCCGGAGGCTTGCATAATGCCGGCCGCCTTGGCGCGGGATTTTTCCGGCCAGCTTTCAGCGATCAGCGCCGCGCCGGCGGCCCACTCGCCGCCGATGCCGAGGCCGGTGATGAAACGATAAAGAGCCAACTCTTGCCAGCTCTCGGCGATGCCGCATAAGCCGGTAAAGCCGGCGTAAACCAGGATCGTGATCGCCATGGTTTTGGCGCGCCCGTAACGGTCTGCGATCGGGCCGAAGATCAGACCGCCGAGCGCCCAACCGATCATGAAGATGCTCAGCACGATGCCGCCGTACCAACCGATGGCGGCGCTTTCTGTCGTGTCCAAGAGCTCGCTCATGGCCGGAAAAAGGACGATGGCGTAGAGATAGCCGTCCATGATGTCGAGCGCCCAACCGAGGCTGGC
>JAICHC010000995.1 GCA_025922795.1 Candidatus Binatia bacterium
TCGATCGCTCGATCGGAAGCTTTGCCTTAACGCCAGACAGCCGATCGATCTACATGACCGCGGAGGAAGCCGGTAACGAAAAACTCTTCAGCATGCCCGCCGACGGCGGTGACGTCACGCTCGCGATGGACATGATGCGCGGCGTCTATACAAACCTGCGCATCCCCGCGAAAGCATCGTCGACGATCCTGATCGCAACCTGGGAAAGCGCCATCAATCCGCCCGAGCTGTTTCGACTCGACCTCCGTTCCAAAACACAACAATCGCTCACTTCATTCAACGCCGAACAAGTCGCGAAGATCGACTGGCAACCGCTGCGTCACTTCTGGTTCACCAGCAAAGCCGGCAAACGCATTCACAACATGATCGCGTTGCCGCCGAACTTCGACGAGCGAAAGAAATATCCGTTGCTCGTGCTGATGCATGGTGGACCACACAGCATGTGGCGCGACAACTGGGGACTCCGTTGGAATTACTTTCTGCTCGCCCGGCCGGGTTACGTCGTATTGCTGACGAACTATTCCGGCTCCACGGGTTTTGGCGAAGCCTTCGCACAGAGCATCCAGGGCGATCCCTTCAAGGGACCCGCGAATGAGATCAACGAAGGCGCCGACGAAGCCATCCGGCTTTATCCCTTCATCGATGGCTCGCGCCAGGCTGCGGCGGGCGCGAGTTACGGCGGGCATCTGGCGAACTGGATGCAGGCGACGACCACTCGCTACAAGACACTGATCAGCCACGCCGGATTGATCAACCTCGAATCGCAGTGGGGCACGAGCGACACGATCTATTCGCGCGAGCTGAACAACGGCGGGCCGGTTTGGGAGCAAGGTCCGGTCTGGCGCGAGCAGAACCCGATCCGCTTCGCCGCCAATTTCCGCACACCAATACTCCTGTCAGTTGGCGAGAACGATTTCCGCGTTCCACTCAATCAGACGCTGGAAAACTGGAGCGTTCTGCAACGGCTACGGATTCCGAGCCGGCTTGTCGTCTGGCCGGATGAAAACCATTGGATTTTGAAGGGCGAAAACAGCCGCTACTTCTACCAGGAAGTCCATGGCTGGCTGAAGAAATACCTGGACGATTCGACCTCTGTAACCTCCGGCAAATAGATCGATTGGTCTTACCGCAGTTAATTTTGCGGGTTGATTGGTAATTATTTACCCTTGACACCCTCACTGTCACTATTGCAAAATACGCCGCCTGCAAATCAAAACACCAGCGAGTGAGCTTGGGTGGACTTTAGGCTAGGCTATGCCATGTACCACTTCCATTAACTCTTGGTCTTACCACTCAACGTAACCGAGCCGGCGAGCGTGCGTTTTCAGCCGCCCCACTGATGGAGAAAAAGTTATGCGTACAAAGAACCCGAACAGACGAGTTTTTTGGGCTGGTTTGCTCCTTATTATTGCCGCCTTTACCGCAACCGCTCAGGAATTCCGCGGATCACTCGCCGGCAAAATCCTCGACCCAAACGGCGCCGTCGTCCCCGGCAGCAAAGTCGATATCAAGAACA
>JAICHC010000996.1 GCA_025922795.1 Candidatus Binatia bacterium
CATAGAGCATTAGCAGAAAGGGGTTCTGCAAAACAGGGGTTATCCCCCATTGAGAGGAGCACGTAGATATTCTATACTTTACATGAGTCTACAGCCAGGATCAGTGAGTACCTGTCCGCCAGGTTATTTCTGCTGGTCGGTTTTACAATTTTGCCGGCGAATTTTCGAAAGATTAAAGGACAATGCGGGCCCATTCTTTTTGGGTATCTGACATAGAATTGCCATAACAAAAGCGAAACTCTATCACGGAGGCGTCTGGAAGAATTCACACCCAGCAAGCCGCGGCGGCAGGCAAAGCTTATGCCTGCCGTGTTGTTTTAGTAACACGTGTTACCTGCTGAAAAACGAGTAATTGGAGCTGATTTCCGCAAAGGAGGTAAAAATGCGCAGCGGTTTTAAAGTAGGCTCGATAACCCCACCGGGAAATGTGCCAGATCCCGGTCGTACAGAACGGGGAGCTGGTCGGAATGCTGCGGCGCAGATATATCCTGCGCCGGCTGCAGGTACATTCTGAAATAGCAGGCAGCTGATTAGACAAAAAGATTGGAGGTTTGTCCCATGGAACTCGAACTAAAAGAAGGAACAAGTGTATTTACTGCGAACGATGAGCAGGTGGGCGAGATCAACCGCTTCATCGTGGACCCGGAGACGAATGAAGTGACGCATCTCGTTGTCCAGAAAGGCTGGCTCTTTGCGGAAGACAAAGTTGTGCCGATAGACTGGGTCAGCTCAGCCACCGAAGACAAGGTTGTGTTGAATGAGAATACCGGCAATTTCGATGAACTGCCGCCTTTTGAGGAAACACACTTTATCAGGGTCTCCGAAGAAGGACCCCGCCCGGCCGACTATCCGGCATACCGGTATGCCCCGGCATACTACTGGTATCCTCCTGCAGGTTATATCGGCTACCCCGTGGGATATTATGGTTGGCCGCCCATGGAAACGCAACGAAATATCCCCGCGGACACCGTCCCCATACGAGAGGGCACCGACGTAATGAGCTCGGATGATGAGCATGTTGGCGATATCGAACGGATCTTTGTCGATTCCGACTCGAACAGGGTCACTCACTTTATTATTTCGGAGGGCTTGCTCTTCAAAGAGCGGAAGCTCGTCCCGGCCCATTGGGTGCGAACTGCTGAGGAAGATAAAGTCCATCTAAACGTTTCGTCTCAGATGCTCGAGCGCCTCCCGGCTTACGAATCGTAAGTGCCTGGAGGTTTCGCGTATATTCGAAAGGCGGTAACGCTGCTGCCCGGGGCTCGCCGCGTGAATCAACATCCATGCGTGCCGGATCTTGATGCGAACCTGACTGCGCAACAAGGAGAGTTGAAATGGCAATCAGTGCTGCCGATGCTTTAATCGAAACCCTCACGGATTGGCGGGTTGAGGTGGCCTTTGGGGTGCTCGCTGAGATCACCACAGAGCAAGCGTTGAAGTTCGCCCAGTCGCCGGCGAAAGGCCAGTCGAAGCGGATCAAGATTGCTACGACTATTCTGGAAGACCGCATCAAGGA
>JAICHC010000997.1 GCA_025922795.1 Candidatus Binatia bacterium
CCGGGGCCTGTCCGGTCTGTCACGGCCTCGGCCAGAAAATGGTTTTCGATGAAGCGCTCATCGTGCCGGATCATGAGAAGTCCCTGGAGCAGGGGGCCATTCTTCCATGGCGCCGCGGCGGCAAGCGCATGATTACTTATTACAAGGCGATGCTCCGCGCCGTGACTTCACATTATGGCCAGAGCCTGGAAGCGCCTTACAAAACGTTTACCGACGACTTCAAAAACATTCTCATGCGCGGCTCGGGCGAAACCGAAATCGATTTCCATTTCTGGCGCGCCGGAAAAATGAGCACCGTGAAGCGTCCTTTCGAAGGCGTCATCCCAAATCTCGAACGCCTCTACCAGGAGAGCGAAAGCGAGTTCACGCGCAATCGCCTCAAGGCCTTCATGGCGCCGCAATTCTGCGATGTCTGCAACGGCAAACGGCTCAAACCCGAAATCCTCGCCGTCACTCTTGGAGATGCCGAAATGGCCGCGCGGTACGGCAAACGCGATAGCAAAATTCCGGGCGTCTCCATCATGGATGTCTGCGGGCTTTCGATAGAAGCGGCAGACCAGTTTTTCGCAGAACTTAAGCTCACCGAGTTTCAGCAAAAGATCGCGAACGATGTAATCAAAGAAATCCGCTCTCGCCTCGCCTTTCTCATAAACGTGGGTCTCGGCTACCTTACGCTGGATCGCGAGAGCGGCACGCTGAGCGGCGGCGAGGCACAGCGAATTCGCCTCGCGACTCAGATCGGCGCCGGGCTTGTGGGTGTTCTGTATATCCTCGACGAGCCAAGCATCGGCCTTCATCAACGCGATAACGAGCGCCTGCTCCGCACCCTGCGTCACTTGCGCGACATCGGCAACTCGGTGCTTGTCGTCGAGCACGATGAAGACACCATTCGGCAGGCCGACTACGTTCTCGATCTCGGTCCCGGCGCGGGCGTCCGCGGCGGCGAAGTTGTCGCGGCCGGGACGCTCGAGCAGGTTCTGCAAAACAGCCGCTCGATGACGGCCCGGTATTTGACCGGCGAAGTTTCCATTCCTGTCCCCAAACAGCGCGTCAAACCGTCCCCCGAACGCGGTTGGCTTGAAATCATCGGCGCGTCGGAAAACAACCTTCAAAAAATCGACGTGCGCATTCCACTCGGCACGTTGACTTGCGTCACCGGCGTCAGCGGTTCGGGCAAGAGCACACTCGTGGACGACATCTTGCGCCGGGCGCTTTTCCGGCACTGGTTCGGCTCCAAAGAACGTCCCGGCGCGCACAAAGAAATTCGCGGCAAAGATGCCCTGGATAAGATCATCGTCATCGATCAAACGCCAATTGGCCGCACGCCCCGCAGCAATCCCGCCACCTACACCGGCATGTTCAATGATATCCGCGATCTGTTCTCGCGTCTCCCGGTAGCGCGCATCCGCGGTTACGGTGCCAGCCGCTTCAGCTTCAATGTCAAAGGCGGCCGCTGCGAACGTTGCCAGGGCGACGGTGTCCTCAAAATCGAGATGCACTTTCTACCGCCCGTC
>JAICHC010000998.1 GCA_025922795.1 Candidatus Binatia bacterium
ACGAAGAGCACGAAGTAGGAGATTAAAAAGTAATATTCCTGAACCTTCGTGTCCTTCGTGCCTTCGTGGTGGACATCATATTTACTTGTTGTTTGAGCAATTTGGGTCAGCATAAAATTTGCGCGAGCGGCGAAAACTCTCAATTATAGCGTTACGAAGGGTTAAGCTTCACGATATCAATTTCTCGGTCCCTCGTAACTTTCGTGTACTTCATGGTATTTAGCAGATTCGTTAATGACAGTTTAGAGGAGGGACGAAAGATGGCGGAAGACGCGAAGGAAGCGTTTAAACAAATCGGGCTCGGTTCCGAGAACAGTGCCTACGACCTTATCGCCAAACTGGATCCCGAGTACTTCGAGAAGCTCAAAGGACTCTACGTCGATGGCACTTTCGGCCGAGCAGGAACGCTGCCGAGAAAGACCAAGGAGCTGATCATGGTCGGCATCTGTTGCGCGCTCATGCGCCCGCGCGGCATCCGCTTGCACAGCGAGCGTGCGCTCACATTGGGCGCTACGCCCAAAGAAGTGATGGAGGCGATGGAGGTTGCGGCCATCCCCGGCGGCATGCCGGGCCTCTGGGCCGGCGTGGAGACACTTCAAGAAGTTCTCAAAGCGAAAGGGCTCGAGTTTAAATGAGCCACGACCCTCCCGGCCCGCTCGACGGCGTGCGCGTTCTTGATTTGACGCGGGTTGTCGCGGGCCCTTATTGCTCGATGTTTCTCGGCGATCTCGGCGCCGAAGTCGTCAAGGTCGAGCAGCCCGGATCGGGCGACGATACGCGCGGCTGGGGTCCGCCGTTCGCCGGGGGCGAAAGCGCGTATTATCTCTGCATCAACCGCAACAAGAAAAGTCTGACCTTGGATCTCAAGTCCAAGCGGGCCGTGGAGCTGTTGCGGGAGTTGGTCAAGTCTGCCGATGTCATCATTGAAAACTTCCGCCCGGGCACCATGGAACGGCTCGGCCTCGGCGAAAAGGAATTGCGCGCGCTGAACCCGCGCTTGATCTTCGCGTCTCTTACCGGCTTTGGTGCCGACGGACCGATGAGTGACTGTCCGGGCTATGATTTAATCGTTCAGGCCTGGGGCGGACTCATGAGCATCACCGGCACGCCGGACGGTGAACCCGTGAAAGTCGGCGTTGCGATTATCGATCTCGTTGCCGGTCTGATGCTCGGGAACGCGATTACCGCCGCACTTTTCGCGCGCGAGAAAAGCGGGGTCGGCCAGCGCATCGATACCTCTTTACTAGAAGCCGAGATCGCGTCGCTGATCAACGTCGGCAGCAATTATCTAATCGGTGGCACCGTGCCCGCGCGCTGGGGCAACGCTCACCCCAACATCGTGCCGTATCAGAATTTCAAAACCGCCGACGGCTATCTGGTCATCGGCGTTGCCAGCGAAGTGATCTGGAAGCGGTTTTGCCAGGCCATCGGCCGCTCGGAATTGACCGATGATCGTCGCTTCGCCGATAATTCCAAGCGCGTGCAAAATCGTGCCGAGTTGGTCTCACTGCT
>JAICHC010000999.1 GCA_025922795.1 Candidatus Binatia bacterium
TTGCGCCGCCATCAAGGCGGAAGGCGGCATTTTGAGCGAGGACGATCTCCGCGTTCCCGTGGCGCAGTGGCTCGAACCTCTGACAGCGAGCTATCGCGATACGGTGGTCTACGAGCAGCCGCCGGTATCGCAAGGTTTTATGGTTCTCGAGATGCTCAATATTGCCGAGGGCTGGCCGATGAACGACGGCACCATGAGTCGTGCTGACATGATTCATTGCCAGATCGCGGCAAAAAAACTCGCCTTCGAGGATCGTATACGCTACTTGGAAGATCCCGCGTTCGGCGATCCACGGATTGCCATGCTGATCTCGAAAGAACATGCAGCGAAGCGGCGCGAGTTGGCGGCGGACATCATGAACCGGCGTGCCGCCGCCGCCGGCAATCAGAGCAGTGATACGACGTATTTGTGCGCGACGGATCGCGATGGCAACGCGATCTCGTTCATTCAAAGCGTCTTTGCGCCGTTCGGCTCGCGGGTCATTGGCGGCGACACCGGGGTCATCATGAACAACCGCCTGTGCAGCTTCGGTCTCGACCCCGCCAAGGCGAATGCACTCAAACCGGGAAAGCGGCCCGCCCATACGCTGAATACGTACATGCTATTCCGCCGTGACGAAGTTTTCACCGTCGGAGGTAGCCCGGGCGCCGACGACCAGCCGCAGACCAACTTCCAACTTATTCATAACCTGGTGGATCTGAATATGGACCCGCAGAGCGCCGTCGAGGCGCCGCGCTGGAGCCACCAACCCGGCACCCCGCCGCGCGATCAACTGCCGGAAGCTTTGCGTGTGGAAGAAGGATACGATCCAGCGACGCTCGATGGACTGCGCAAGAAAGGCCATAAAGTTTCGGTCGTCGAGCGCTGGTCTTTCGGCAGCGCGAAAATTATCGTGCGCGATCGGGATAACGGCTGCTGGCTCGGTGGCGCCGATCCGCGCCGCGTTGCCTACGCATTGGGTTACTGAGAAGTTTGATTCTCTTTGCTCCGGCTAAGCCGGCTTCCGACGAAAAGACCATTCGAGTGAAATTCAGCCTGTTTACTGAGATTCAGTGCCCGCAAGGATCTTCTCCCGCGGCTCGGCTCGAAGAATTTATGGATCAGGCTGAGCTGGCCGACCGCCTCGGTTTCGACACTTACTGGGTTGCCGAGATTCATTGCCAGCCGAAATTTTCGCTGCTATCCGCGCCGTACGTGGTGCTTGGCGCCGTGGCGCAGCGCACTAGGCGACTGCGTCTGGGTGTCGCCGTCAACACTTTACCGGTGCACCATCCGGTGCAGCTCGCCGAGCAAGCGGCCATGCTCGATCTCGTCAGCAATGGCCGGATGGATTTTGCCGCGGGGGGTGGCCATCCGCACAGCCGGGCCTATGAATGCTTCGGCGCCGACCACAAGTCGACACACGAGGTGATGGCGGAATCGCTCGACGTGATTCGCAAAGCTTGGTCGGAACCGACGCTTACTCACAACGGCAAGTTCTTCCAAATTCCCGAAGTCATCGTCAATCCCAA
>JAICHC010001000.1 GCA_025922795.1 Candidatus Binatia bacterium
CCTGTATCGCTTCTATTTTTTTCTGTCAACGGGTTTTTTACCGGGTACAGGCTCCGGGACCGGGCGCGATTACGGCAAACGACCCGACCGCAAGAGCAGATCAGGGAGCTAACTGCAAATTTAATCTAAAGTCGAAAAATGGTTCTTGGTGGACTTGACCCCGAGGCGATCGACGATCAGGATGTCACTGTCATGCGCTGAGGCAGCGACCTTCATGTCCGACAAAACCGAAACCCGCGCCGGCGCGGCGCCGTCCATCCTGAACGCCGCACACCTCGTCTATGCTTTGCATGCGCTGAGTCTACTCATCGGCGTGACCACCGCAGCGACGATCGTCGGTGCATTCGTTTTCGGCGTGCCCTCGATTATCGCCGTTGTCATCAACTACCTGAAAAAAGACGAGGCCCGAGGGACCTTTCTCGAATCGCACTTTCGCTGGCAGATTCGGACGTTCTGGTTTGCGCTCCTGTGGTGTCTCATCGGCGCGATGCTGTTCGTTACGTTCATAGGCATCCCGCTCGCGCTGATGGTTTTCTTTTCAGCCGGCGCGTGGGCCATTTATCGGATCGCTCGCGGCTGGCTGGCGCTGCGCGATCGAAAGCCGATGTATGCGAATGGCACACTGTAAGGCTAAAACCGATTCACAACCAGGTTGGCCAAGCGTCAAAAGATCGTGCGTAAGGCGCCGGTCGGCGAGTATCAGGCTTTAGGTTAACAACTACGCTATGGAGGAATCCTTGATCGGAAAATCGTCGGCGAGTACCCGTCTTTGCCCGTCCTGTGCCAACACGGTCGAGGCAGATGCCACGGATTGCCCTTATTGCAAGGCAGATTTCTCGTCGCAGCTTGCTCCTCAGTGGCTCAAGCGAGACGACTCAACATCGGCGCGACTGGGCTTGGTTAGCAACAAAAGCCTTTCAACTTTTGCAAAACTTATCTGGCCGGCCGCCATGCTCGTCCTGGCTTTGATCGCCTTTTTTGCCGGCGCGTACATGCAAGGGAGCGAGTTATCCCTGTCGTCGGAGGCCCACCTAAGAGATCTCCAAGCGAAAGAGCAAATGATTCAAAGTCAGGAGGCGCAACTTGCTCAGATGCGTCAACAACTAAGCGAGAGCTCCGATCGGCTCGCCGAAATGAAGGCTAAACTCGAGGAAAGCGAGAAAGCGCTTGCGCTGAGCAAGCAGCGGCTGGATGTCGCGGTGCGTGAAGCAGATCGTCTGAACGCGAGCCGGTCTCAGGCGGTTAGGAGAACCGCCTCGCGCGCGGCGGCGACGGCTAGGTCGCTTCCTCAGCCGTCGGAGAAACGAGCCTCCGCGCCGCAAGTCTATGAGACCATCCGGGCAACATCACTTTATGAAACTGCGTCACCGGCTTCGCGCGTCATCTCGCAAATCAGCGGCGGAACCAGGATCAATGTCGTCAGTTCCGCCGGCGGGTGGCTGGAAGTGCGCTCCAAGCGCGGCAATCCTCCCGGCTATGTGCGGTCCGACGATGCCCGCCTGATCGACGGC
>JAICHC010001001.1 GCA_025922795.1 Candidatus Binatia bacterium
CGTTTCAGATAGCCCTCCATGATCAAGTAAGGCTCGTAAACCTCTTCGAGCGTATCCGGTTCTTCGCCGACAGCTACGGCCAGAGAACCAACACCGACCGGTCCGCCGCCGAACTTGGCGATCACGGCTTCGAGAATGCGCTTGTCCATTTCGTCCAGTCCGTTCTCGTCAATTTCCAGGATGGCAAGCGCCTGGTCGGCAATCTGCGGAGTGATCTGGCCGTTGCCCTTGACCTGCGCGTAATCGCGAACGCGGCGCAAGAGGTTATTGGCAATTCGCGGCGTCCCCCGGCTGCGCCGGGCAATTTCCATCGCGCCTTTGTCGTCGATCTCGATCGTCAGCAAGCGCGCGGAACGCACGACGATCTTCTGCAATTGATCCGCCTGATAATAATCCAGACGCTCGCGCACGCCGAAACGCGTCAGCAGCGGCGCAGTCAGCAACCCGCTGCGGGTCGTAGCGCCGATCAACGTGAACCGCGGCAAATTCAACCGCACACTTCGCGCATTCGGTCCCTGGTCGATGATGATGTCGAGCTTGAAATCCTCCATCGCGGGATAGAGATACTCCTCGATGGTCTTTTGCAGGCGATGAATCTCATCGATGAACAGCACGTCACCTTCATCGAGATTGGTCAACAACCCGGCCAGGTCACCCGCCTTCTCGATCGTTGGCCCGCTGGTGCTCTTGAGGCTCGCGCCCATGGCTTTGGCAATGATGTGCGCCAGGGTGGTCTTGCCGAGTCCCGGCGGACCGCTCAACAGAATGTGATCGACAGCCTCGCCACGTTGTTTTGCGGCTTGCACGGTAATCTCGATCCGCTCGCGCACTTTGGCTTGCCCGGTGAATTCGGAAAATATTGAAGGCCGCAGCGTCATTTCCAGAGCGGGATCCGGCTTGGTGAGCACTTCGGAGATCATGCGTTCGGGCATCGCAGAAAAGAATGAGTCATGTGCGCCGGAGCGACAAGTCAAACATGCACAGAGGTGGTAGGGCGCGCTGTCCCCAGCGCGCCGGTTATAGAGCAGAGCGCTGAAATGTCCCAGCTTGGAGGCGCGCCAGGGACAGCGCCCCTACCTTAACGGATAAATTGCATCAATAATCGTACAATCCGCTATCGCGAGAGTAGCCTCGGCCTCCGCCGGCAAAACCAGCGCCATCATCTTCGTCTTCGGGCCCCATGAAGTCGCCGAGCACGTCACCCATATCCTCTTCGATTTTTTCCGGGTCTTCGCCGGCTTCGAGGCGCTTGATCGCAATATCCATCTCCTTTGGCATTGTGCCCGGCGGCATCAGATCCTTCATCTTGCGCATCATATGCGCCATGTGTTTCGGGTTGTTCTCGTCGAGGTGCTCCATGTCGCGCTCCAACTCACTCATGGCGCGCATCATTCGTGGGTCGTCGAGATCCGGCTCGGGCGGTCCGCCTTCTTCGCCTCCGGCGCCCGTCATGGCCGGCTCCTTCGCTCCGCGCAACATCGCGAAACCGGACATCTGCTTCTCCATTTTC
>JAICHC010001002.1 GCA_025922795.1 Candidatus Binatia bacterium
AAGAAGAGGGCCTGGCCGAGGCTGAGCAGACCGGTGTAACCCCAGAGCAGATTGACGCTGAGAGCGAGGACGGCGTAGCAGAGATATTTGCCGTAAATATTGACGCTGAAATTGCTGACGTGGAAAAAATTGTCCGGCGGGACGAACGCGTTGAGGCACGGCAGAATGATGATGCCGATGACAGCCGCGACGGCGATGCACCAAAGTTCGCGTTTTGGAAATGCGGGCGTCATTGAGCGAGGCGTCTGGTCATATCAACCTTCGAGTCCACGAGTGCGCGTGACGAACAGACCGGCCGGCCGCCATTGGAGGAATAGAATAATGGCGGCCAGCACGGTGATCTTGCCAAGTACTGCGCCCAACCAGGGCTGCAAGATCTGATCTGTGACGCCAATGCCGAAGGCGGCGGAGACGGTGCCGACGAGATTGCCGACGCCGCCAAGAACGACGACCATGAAACAATCAACGATGTAGTTCTGGCCGAGGCTTGGGCCGACATTGCCGATCTGTGAGAGGCAAGCGCCCGCCATGCCGGCAAGGCCGGAGCCGAACGCGAACGTGAGCATGTTGACGCGATCAGTACGGACGCCGAGCGCAGAAGCCATGGAACGATTCTGCATGACGGCGCGGATCTGCAGGCCAAGGGAAGTGCGCGTGAGGAGCCAGTATGTGAGCAGGACGATGAAGCCGGCGAAGCCGATGACGAAGATGCGGTTGTAGGCGAAAAGCACATCGTAAACGACGTAGCTGCCGCTCAACCAACTGGGGGAACTGACCTGGACATTGGCGGCGCCGAAGACATGGCGGAAAACCTGTTGCAGGACGAGGCTGACGCCCCATGTCGCGAGCAACGATTCGAGGGGGCGCCGGTATAGAAAGCGAATGATGCCGCGTTCGAGGATGAGGCCGACGAAACCGGCTGTGACAAAGGAGCAAGCCAGCGCAGCGATGAAGTAGGAATCGAAACCCGTGCCAGCCGCGCCGAAGGCATCGCGGAAGAAATTCTGGACGACGTAGGCGGTGTAGGCACCGACCATGATGAGTTCGCCGTGGGCCATGTTGATGATGCCCATCAAACCGAAAGTGATGGCGAGGCCGAGCGCGGCGACGAGGAGAACGGCGGCGAGACTGAGCCCGCGAAAGGCGGTGCCGACGAGATTGCCGCGCGCCATGTAAGATTCGATCGCAAGAATCGCCTGATGAACGGCCTTGAGCGTCTCGTCGCCGAACTTTTTGGGGGCGGCCTTTGCATCCTTGTGAAGTTGCTGAAGGAAACTGAGCGCGTTGATGGAGCGCATGTCGTGGAGCCGTTGGATGGCAGCGAGGCGAACGGCAGCGTCTTCGGAGGCGATCTGTGTGGTGGCGACAGCCTCGGCAAGAGTCTTGCGCACTTCGGCGGACGTTTCGCGCTGCATGCGGGCTTCGAAATACGGGATGTAATCCGGATTTTGGTCCTGGCCGAGCTTAATCACGGCATCGCGCCGCATTTTGGGATTCGGGTTGGCGA
>JAICHC010001003.1 GCA_025922795.1 Candidatus Binatia bacterium
AACACCGTCGGCATGAGCACGAGCACGGCGCTGAACCATAAAATGGGCACCACCGGGCCCGACGGCAATAACCCCGCTAACACCGCAACCCTCGAAGACTTGGGGAAACTTTACGAAAGAGTGGCTCTCGGAGAGCTTCTGAGTGCAGTGGATCGCCAAACGTTCATGTCGAGGATGCTTTGGAACCAGGGGCCGAACAACACTCATTCGCTATTCTCGGCGATCGGCACCGTTATTACGCAAGAGGCGATCGACCTCGGCGTCAGCAGCGCCAGCCTGCAGACTTTCAACCTGAACGTACATATCATCTTCAAACCGGGGTCGTTGAACGTGTCGCAAAGCTATGCAAGCAACTCCGGTTGGATATCGATTCCGTTTCGCACAGCAACAAACAGGCTTGCCCTCAGGCAGTATGTGTTCGGCGTTTTTGCCGACGCATACACGACCATTAATTTCAATATCAATGCCTCCGGCTCTCCGCAGGCGACAGGGGAGTTGTTGCGAAAGGAAATTCGTTCGGCGCTGCAGACGTTCCTATAGCGCTTGCCGCAAGGACGCAGCCTCTTGTCGGTACTGAAAGGAGTTCGTGGCTTTGCCCCGGCTCGCTTACCGCTCCTCGCGGATTGGGCAGGGACGCAGGTGATCGTCTATATGGAGAAATGATTGCGGGCGGAGTGGAGGAATCCATGCCGCGGCGTTTCGCGCTGCGCTACAATGACTTTTATCCAAGGAGACCCAATATGAGACCGACCAAAATCCTCTCCGCAATCGCCCTCGCCCTTTGCCTCGCCGCGGTGCCGGCTTTCGCCCAGACGGCAGCCGACGCCGCTCCGAAGCAGGAGCGCGTGAAGTTCGACCCGAAGCGCGACCCCGCCAAGGACCTCGAGGCCGCCAAAGTGCTGGCGCAGAAGGAAAACAAGCGGATCCTGCTCGACGTCGGCGGTGAGTGGTGCGGCTGGTGCAAGCTGTTGGACCAGTACTTCATCGACAAGAAGGAGATCGGCGCTTACCTGAAGCAGAACTACGTGGTGGTGAAGGTGAACTTCAGCCCCGAGAACGAGAACAAAGCGTTTTTGGGCACGTTCCCGAAGATAAAGGGGTATCCGCACTTCTTCGTGCTTGAAAAAGACGGCAAATTCTTGCACTCGCAGGACACCGCGCTGCTCGAAGAGGGGCAGGGCTACAGCGACTCCAAAATGATGGCGTTCCTTGCGAAGTGGGCGCCGGTCAAGGGGTGATCGGGCAGGCCCCGCGGCCTTAGGCGGGCCGGTGCTACCGTTGAAAAACTGGAACCGAGGTGTAACTTGAAAAACGTGCTCGCTATCGCCGTCGCGATGGTTTCGACGGCATCGGTTGCTCAAGTCACTTATCGCACCACCGGTGCGACGCTGGCAAAGGTGGTCTCCGAGGTCGCAAAGTCTTCCGACGCCAAGCTGGCCGTTCACAGAGACCTCGCCAAGGAGATCGTAGTGGTCTCCGTCAAAGACGTCGATCTCGAAGAATTCAA
>JAICHC010001004.1 GCA_025922795.1 Candidatus Binatia bacterium
CGCAGGACTTCGAGCCCGTCGCGCGTCTGCGGCACGATTGGTTCGATCTGCACGGCGCCGTTATCGGCGAGACCGTGAACCGGGGCCGCGAGGTCCACTTCACGTCCGCCAATCTTCGCCGCCAAAGCCTGTTTCGCGAGGTCGCGATCGAGCTTTTTGAGAGCCTCGGCAACCGTCGCTGAATCAGGCACGGGAACAGGCGCACCGTCTTTCAGTTGTACGTTAATCTCACTCATTTCCAAATCACCTCTACTGCTCATGGGACAGCAACAAAGACCCTAGTCCCAGGGCCGAAGGCGATTCCTACGATTTGCGATTCACTAATTTGCTTACTTCGTTCGTTGATCGGATTCGTTAGGAGCGCCTTCGCCGGCACCCGCGGGGCGGGCGGCACTTAAAAAGTAAAGAATCGAGTAGTTGTTCGATTCATGCGAAGGTCTTCTGGAGCTCCTAGCAAAAGTAAGAAAATTACCGGGGGATTCTAGCAAACGGTCTCTTGCGGGCGCAACCCTGTGTATAATCCGTCCTCTCTATTTCCCGCAGGAGAACAACTCAAATGACGTCAGCGCCCCGTATTCTGGTTGCCCGTGTTCTGCTTTTCTGCCTGTTGGCCTGCTGTTTCCCTTTGCAGGCGCCCGCTCAGAACGGCGCCCGTAAGACAAAAGCCGAGCCGGTCAGCGAGATGCGCGCGGCGATTGAGCGTTATACGCTCGACCGCGGGAGTCTGACCCGGTCGTATCCGGTGCCGATGTCGCAGGCGCGCCGGGAACGGTTCAGGAAGTTTTACGGCGAGTGGCTCGCCTCGCTCAAGTCGCTCGATTTTGACTCGTTCAGTCAGGACGGCAAGGTCGATTACGTTCTCTTCAAGAACCATCTCGAATACGAACTGCGCCAGCTCGACATTCAGGGCCAGCAAATTTCCGAGATCCAGCCGCTCGTTCCGTTCGCCGAGACGATCATCGGGCTCGAGGAGGCGCGGCGGCGCATGGAGCCGATTGACTCGGCCAAGATCGCGGCAACGCTCACGAGCTTGAGGAAACAGGTGGATGAAAGCCGTCGCACGGTAGAGAGTTTGAAACCGAAAAAGACGGTGGCGAATCGTGCGGTCGCGGCGATGAATGGCCTGCGCAACAATTTGCGGAACTGGTATACGTTCTACAACGGTTACGATCCGCTGTTTACGTGGTGGAACGAAGAGCCCTATCGCTCCGTGGACCAGGCGCTGACCAGTTATGCAAGTTTTGTCACTGAAAAAGTCGTAGGCATCAAACCCGAGGCACCGCAAACAGCGACAACACCAAACCGCGGACCGGGCCAGGGACAGGGATTTCAAAGACAGAATACAGCCAGACCCGGCGACACGAGTGACATTGTGGGCGATCCGATCGGACGTGAGGCATTGATTAGCGAACTGCGCTCCGAGATGATCCCTTACACGCCCGAAGAGATCATCGCCATCGGCGAAAAGGAGATGGCCTGGTGCGAGAACGAGATGAAGAAGGCCTC
>JAICHC010001005.1 GCA_025922795.1 Candidatus Binatia bacterium
AGAGTCGCCCTCGCGATAAATGATCCAAGCGAAACGAGGATCGTGAATGAGGGCTACCGGGGACTTTCCGCCAAGAAGTTTTCGTAGTTCATCTCTCCAGGACGATTCCACGTCACTGATAGACCTTTCACCACAATACAAGGGAAAGGTTTCAGCAAAGTCACCGATCGTAATTGTTCCTAACCGCTGACCGTCTGGTCCAAGTTGTGAAGGTGGCAGTACTCTAATCTCGAACATACGAGCGAGTCCCCGTGGCTATAAGCAGAACAGGTGCCTCGACTTACCGTCCCCACAACTCTTTCGTCGCTAACCGTGCCCCCTCGGCCATCGCTTCGAATTTCGCCCAGGCGATTTGCGGGTCGCCGACGCGGGGGCCGAGGCCGCAGTCGGTGCCGCCCATGACGTTTTCACGGCCGACGATCTTGGCGTAGCGCACCAGGCGGTCGGCGATCGCTTGCGGGTGTTCGACGATGTCCGTCGCATGGCCGACGACGCCGGGCACGAGGACTTTGCCCGCGGGCAACTTCACGTCTTCCCAGACGCGCCACTCGTGTTCGTGGCGCGGATTGGCGGCTTCGATGGAAATCGTGTTGGCTTTGACTTTGAGGATCAAGTCAATGATGTCGCGCAGCGGGATGTCGTACTTGTGCGGGCCGTGATAACTGCCCCAGCAGGTGTGAAAGCGCACCCGATCGGGCGAAATATCGCGCAACCCATGATTGAGCGCGTCGACGCGCAGCTCGGCATATTTGCGGTACTCCGGCACGCTCATCTTCGACATGAACTGCCACCCATCCGGCAAATCGGGGTCGTCGATCTGCAAGAGAAAGCCGGCATCGACGATGGCCTTGTACTCCTCGTGCATGGCGTCGGCGATGGCGATGAGATAGGCCTCGTCGTCCGGGTAATAATCGTTCTTCATCCAGTGCTCGATGGTGCCGGGCGCGATCGCCGGAAGAAAAGCCTCTTCGTAATTTTGGCCTTGTAGACCGGCTTTGAAGTCCTCGATTTCCGCTTTCAACGATTCGTGGCCGACATATGTCAGCGGCGCATTGCAGAAGACGCGCCGAAGATTGTCGCCGCGGTGAGTGGTTCGATTATGAAAGTAATCGCCGAACTCGACCATGTCGCGCGCGTAGATCGTCGAGGCGCGGTCATCCGGTTTTACCTCGCGTTCGATAAAGCCGCTCAGACGCTCGCGCGCATATCGGGAAAAGTTGGACTTGCCGACTTCGCCGTCATTGATGACATCGAGGCCGCAGGCAATCTGCTTCTTGACAACTTCGGCGACTGCCTCACGCACGCGTTTGGTGAACGTGGCTTGATCGACGGATTGGCCGGCGACTTGAGCGCTGTGCATCGCTTTCAAGTCCGGCGGTTGCGGCAACGCGCCGGCGTGGGTGGTTAGGATTCGGTCTGTGCTGTATTTCATTGGGCCTCCGAATGATCGTTCAAGCCGTTCAAAACGTTCAAATAGTTCAAGCCGTCAGAATTATGAAGTTA